>VAYF01000270.1 GCA_005883885.1 Actinomycetota bacterium
TTGTGCGCGATCGTCATGAGCCACGTCGAGAGCCGGCCGCGTTGAGGGTCGAAGCGGGCCGCCTTGCGCCAGGCGGTGAGGAAGACGTCTTGGGTGAGCTCTTCGGCAGCCTCGCGGGAGCCCAGCAGCCGGAGCCCCATCGTGTAGACGGGGCGTCCGAACCGCCCGTAGAGCGCGCGGATGGCAGCATCGTCACCGGCAAGGAGCCCTTCCATCAGTTGCTGCTCCTCACGCGGGAGCAGCGGTCCTTCATGTCCAGCGGGTCCCTCCACGAGGGACGCTCCTTCCCATTCCTACGTCGGCTCCGGGGTGCGAAGCTTGCCCTTTCCTAGATGGTCGCACGCCCCCCGCGTTGGTGCCATCGACGCACCGGTTCCCTTCGTTGCCGCAACGGATGGGCGTAGGCTCGCAACAGGAACGCAACAACCGCCGAACCGGGTGGCTCGGCGCCGACGTTCTGTTGACGAAAGGGGAAACACCGGCGTGACCCGGATCGTTCCGGCGGCCGCGCGGCTCGTGCTCGGGGCCGCGCTGCTCTCGCTCACGGCTCTCGGGCAGGTTGCGGCGCACGCCCAGACTTCCGGTCCGGTGATCGTATCCCTGACCCTCGATGGCGTTGTCGACCCCTTCACCGCCGACTACATCACCTCGAACGTCGCGCGAGCCCAGGCCGACGGCGCGGAGGCCGTCATGCTCACCATCGACACGCCGGGTGGCCTCGGATCCTCGATGAGCGAGATCACGCAGTCGTTCCTCACCTCCACGATCCCGGTCATCGCGTACGTCGCTCCGAGCGGCGCACGGGCCGCTTCGGCCGGCGCGTTCATCCTCCTGTCCGCCCCGGTGGCCGCGATGGCGCCTGCGACGAACGTCGGAGCCTCGACCCCGATCGGCCTTTCCGGGGGCGACATCTCCGGAACGCTCGGCGAGAAGGTCAGGAACGATGCCGCCGCGTCCATGCGGACGATCCAACAAACCTATGGACGGAACGCCGACCTCGCCGAGACCTTCGTGACCGACGCTGCGAGCATCACCGCCGAGGAGGCCCTGCAGAACAAGGTGATCGACCTGATCGCGCCGTCCACCCAAGACCTCCTCGCCCAGCTCGACGGGAAGAGCGTGCGGCTCGGGAACGGAACCGACGTCACCCTGCACACGGCAGGGGCGGTGCTGCAGGATCACTCGATGGGTGGGTTCGTGGACTTCCTGCACAACCTGCTGGATCCCAACCTTGCGTTCATCTTCTTCTGGATCGGCCTTGGCTTGATCGTCCTGGAGTTGATCATCCCCGGGCACATCTTCAGCGGGACGATCGGCACGATCCTGCTGATCCTCTCGATCGCATCGTTCGGGTTGTTGCCGGTGCGGTTCATCGGCATCGTGTTCCTCATCGCCTCGGTGGTGTGCTTCGTGATCGAGCTCAAGGCGCCGGGCCTGGGGATCTGGGGGGCGCTCGGACTGATCTTCCTCCTGCTCGGCGGTTGGTTCCTCTACGACCGCTCGGGCGGTGTCTCCGTGTCCCCGTGGGCGCTGGTGGGCGTCGCGGCGTTCGCGGGCGTGTTCTTCGGCATCGTCGTCGCGGCCGCCCTCAGGATGCGACATCAGCCTTCGATCTGGAGCCGAAGCGTCGTCGGACAGGAGGGCGTGGCACTCGCCGCCGGCGTCGGGCCCAAGGGCGGGGTCGTTCGGGTCGCGTCCGAAGAGTGGCGGGCGGTCGCTCCCTCGGGACCGATCGAAGGGGGCGCCCGGGTCCGTGTCACCGCGCTCGACGGCCTCGTGCTCACGGTCCAACCATCCGACGAGCACGCAGAGCCGGATGCATCCACGGGCACCTCGTCGTCAACCGCGTCATCGTCAACCGCGTCATCGACAGATCCAGAAGGAGGCTCCAACTGATGCCGATCGTGTGGATCATCCTCGGGCTGCTCGTGCTCTTCGTGCTGCTCCTGCTCGCGAAGGCGATCAAGATCGTCCCGGAGTATCAGCGTTTGGTCGTGTTCCGCCTCGGACGATTGCACGCCACCCGGGGACCCGGCCTCGTCGTCCTGATCCCGTTCATCGACCGCGGGGTCCTGGTCGACCTCCGTGAGTTCTTCCTGGAGATCCCGCGGCAGGACTCGATCACCAAAGACAACGCCGCGATCGCGATCGATTTCATCATGTACTACAAGGTGTTCGACGCGGCGACGTCGGTGATCGGCGTCTCGAACTTCGCCGGCGCAGCCACGAACATCGCCGCGACCACGTTGCGCGCCGTGGTCGGGGACATCTCGCTCGACGACGTGCTCGCCAAACGCGACGAGATCAACAGCCTGCTCCGCGTGAAGTTGGACGAGGTCACCGAGCGCTGGGGCGTGAAGGTCACCAACGTGGAGATCCGCGAGATCAGCCCGCCGCCGCAGGTCCAGGAGGCGATGACACGCCAGATGTCGGCCGAGCGCACCCGTCGCGCCGTGGTCACCGAGGCCGACGGGCAGAAACAGGCCGCGATCACGATCGCGGAAGGGAACAAGGAGTCCGCGATCTTGAACGCTGAGGGCTCGAAGCAGTCGGCGATCCTCACCGCCGAGGGCGAGCGACAGGCCGCGATCCTCCGCGCGGAGGGGTTCTCGAACGCCCTCAACAGGATCTTCGAGGTCGCGAGCACCGTCGACGAAAAGACGATGCGCTTGCAGTACCTGGATGCGTTGAAGCAGGTCGGCGCCTCTCCGTCGTCGAAGGTCGTGGTTCCCATGGAGCTCT
>VAYF01000271.1 GCA_005883885.1 Actinomycetota bacterium
CGGGATAGGGGTCGGCCACGAACGCGACGTCCTGCGGGGCGAAGCGCATGCCCGGAGGGTACCGACCAACGGCCGAGGCCACCGGGCGCCGGAGGAACTACGCTGAGTCGTTCCCTTCGGGAGGGCAGGATGCATACCGAGATCACGTTCGTCGATGGCAAGGCCGCCGACTTCGATGAGACGGCCGACGTGAAGATGACGCCGCACGGCGTCGAGGTTCTCCAACGCGAAGGGGACGAGCAGGTCCGCGTCCTCTTCCCGTGGGCGCGGATCGATCGCGTCACGCAGCGCGGGATCAACGTCGCCGCGATCTACACCTACTGACCCGCCACGCCGCCGCGCGCCGGTGCTGCGCCTGATCGCGCTCGCCACGTGAGGTTGTACGGTCCTCGCGATGGCGACCCGTGCCGACCTGGATCACGTCCGCGAGCTCATGGCGCTCGCGACCGGCGATGAGAAGCACGAGGAGAGCAGCACCTCGACGCTCGACGCTCTCTGGGTCTTGTACGACCGGGTGCTGCGAGTCGATCCCGCTTCGCCGAGGGAGGAGGCTCGCGACCGCTTCATCCTCAGCAAGGGGCACGGACCGAGCGCCTACTACGCGGTGCTCGCGGCCAAGGGATTCTTCCCGGAAGATGTGCTGGCCGGGTTCCTCGAGTGGGGCAACCCTCTCGGCTCGCACCCGGACCGCAACCAGGTACCCGGCGTCGAGGCGTCGACCGGTTCGCTCGGACACGGCCTCGCGCTCGCCGTGGGCTCCACCCTTGCGCTCCGGGCGAAGGGATCGCCGGACCAACGGGTGGTCGTGCTCTGCGGCGACGCGGAGCTCAACGAGGGCTCGAACTGGGAAGCGATCCTGCTCGCCCCGCACCTGCACCTGACGAACCTCACGCTGCTCGTGATCGATAACCACAGCTCTTCCATCCCGATGGCTCCGTGGGAGCCGCGGCTCGGTTCCTTCGGGTGGGACGTCGTCGTGGTCGACGGTCACGACCAGGATCAGTTGTACGACGCGCTCTCGAGCCGGCCGCACGAGCGGCCGAACGCGGTGGTCGCGGATATCCCGGAGGGCGAGTGGTGACCGACATGCGCACCCAGCTCGCACGGACGGCGACCGACCTGCTCGAACGCGATCCGAAGGTCGCCGTCGTGCTCGCCGAGATCAGCGTGGACCGGTTCGAACGGGCGATCGCGATGGCGCCGGACCGCGTGATCAACGTGGGGATCATGGAACAGACCCTCCTCGGGGTCGCGGCCGGCTTCGCGATGGAGGGGTTCCACACGATCGTGCACACGATGGCGCCGTTCCTCGTGGAGCGTCCCTTCGAGCAGGTCAAGCTGGACTTCGGCTACCAGGGGCTGGCCGGCACGCTCGCGAGCGTCGGCGCGCCGTACGACTACGGGACCGAGGGCGGCACGCACCACTCGCCCGGAGATGTGGGGGTGGTGCTGACGGTGCCGCGTACCGACGTGCTCGTCCCGGGGTGTGCCGGGGAGCTGGATCGGTTGCTGCGCGAGACCTACGCGGACGGCAGGCTGACCTACCTCCGGGCGAGCGTCGCGCAGAACGACGTCGCCCTCGAGGTCGCCCGTGGCCGGCTCGAGGTCGTCCGCCGCGGCTCGCGCGCGACCGTGGTCGTCGTCGGCCCGGTCCTCTCGCGGACGCTCGCGGCTTGCGAGGGGCTGGACGTCTCCGTGCTCTACACGGCGAGCGTGGCGCCGTTCGACTCCCGCGGGCTCGCTGCCGTCGCCGGTCCCGATCCTCTCGTGATCGCCGTCGAGCCCTTCTACGAAGGGACCTTGCTCCCTTCGCTCGCCGAGGCGCTCCGCCACGTGCCCTCGCGTTTCGCGACGGTCGGGGTCCCCCGGCGGTTCATCACGACGTACGGAACCGCCGAGGAGCACGACAGGGAGCTGGGCATGGACGTCGCCGGGATCCGCCGCCGGCTGGTCGCCGCTCTCGAGCTGGGCTAACGCCGCCGCCCTTCGACCTGGCGCTTCAATCGTGCGAGCCGGTCGTCCCATCCCGCGCCGACGTCGACCATCCACCCCAGCGCGTCGGCGAGCGGAGCGGGGGTGAGCTCGTACCGGCGACCCCGGACCTCACCCCGTCCCACCACCAGTCCGGCATCCTGCAACAGCGAGAGGTGCTTCGAGACGGCCTGCCGCGAGACGGGGACGCCGGAGGAGAGCTCGGCCAGCGTGGAGGGACCGGACGCCGACAACGCGCGGAGCAAGGTCCGGCGGGTCGGGTCGGCCAGCGCCTGGAAGACGGCGTCGTGGTCGCGTGCGGTCATCGGCCCGCTTCGGCGAGCGCCGGTGCCGCTCGCTCGGTGATGCGCACGCGGGTCCCGCCGGGGACCCGTCGCAGGTCGATCGTGACGAAAGACGGTTCCCCGATCCGGCTGCCGAACCCCGCACCGAGGTGCTCCCGCCAGCGCCAGGTGAGCGTGCGGAACGGTGCGACGTGCTCCACCCGGCCGCGGCGTTCGACGCCGCCCGTGAATCGGAACCGGACCACGCCGCCGGGCTCCGGTTCGAGCCAGGCGTCCGCCCCGAACCATGCCGAGAGCGCCGCGGGATCGACCATGAACCCCCAGACGTCCTCGGGCGGTGCTTCGATGATCTCCTCGTGGACCTCGGTCGACATCTCGCCTCGGTTCTCCGTCCAGGTCCCGGCAACCGTCCGGTTGCCGAACATCGCCCCGTCGGGTAGGGTCGGCAACCAATAGGTTGCCATCGTACCCGAAGGAGGCCCGAACATGCGACCGAGCGGTGTCCCGACCGTCGTCGAGCGATCCGCCTCGGGAGAGCAGGCGTTCGACATCTATTCGCGGCTGCTTCGCGAGCGCGTCGTCTTCCTCGGCTCCGAGCTGAACGACGAGCTCGCGAACCTCGTGATCGCGCAGCTGTTGTTCC
Organism: Actinomycetota bacterium; assembly: GCA_005883885.1. Lineage (GTDB taxonomy): Bacteria > Actinomycetota > UBA4738 > UBA4738 > HRBIN12 > AC-51. The sequence continues at coordinate 2,920 of VAYF01000271.1, forward strand.
TGGAGGCGGAAGGTCCGGATCGCGACGTGTCCCTCTACGTGAACTCGCCTGGGGGCGACGTGACCGCCCTGTTCGCGATCTACGACACGATGCAAGCGATCAAGCCTGACGTCTCGACCTGGTGCATCGGGCAAGCCGCGAGCGGCGCGGCCGTCCTGCTCGCGGCCGGCGCCGCGGGGAAACGCCACGCGTTGCCGACCGCTCGGGTCCTGCTGCACCAACCCTGGGGCAGCACGGGCGAGGGACAGTCGATCGACATCAAGATCCGGGCGGAGGAGATGGTGCGACAGCGCCGTCTGATGGAGGAGATCTTGGCTCGGCACACCGGCCAGACGATCGAGCGGATCCACGAGGACCTCGACCGCGACTTCATCCTCGATCCGGAAGGAGCGAAGGGGTACGGCGTGATCGATCACGTGGGGTGACCGGTACGAGCGGTCCAGCGCCCGCTGGACCGCTCGCACCGATCGCGCCTACGATCGGCGCATGTCGCGTGGAGACCGGGTCGAGGTCGCGGTGGATATCGGCACGGGCGTGCAGACTTACGAGATCGAGGCGACCCGCGCGGGCAGGCGTGTGGAGGTCTCGACCGGCCGAGGCGTGATCGAGGTCTCGGAGGTCACCCGCAGCGGCACGGTCGTCCGGACGGCGCGATTCATGACCGCGCGCGTGGTCGCGCTGGTGGAACACCCCGTGGACGGTGAG
>VAYF01000272.1 GCA_005883885.1 Actinomycetota bacterium
CGGAGCTAGGATCGCACCTCGTGTTCACCGTTGAGCAGCGGGATGGTTTCCGCGAGCGCGTACAAAGGCTCGCTGAGGAGGATGAGCGTGTCGTCGCCGGTGCGCTCGTGGGCTCGCTCGCCGTCGACGCCGCCGACCGCTTCTCCGACGTCGACCTCACGTTCGGCATCGCCGACGATGTTCGGGTCGCTGACGTGCTCGACGACTGGACGCGCACGCTGATCGATGAGCTCCACGCGGTGCGCCTCGCCGATCTCGAGCGCGGGCCGTCCACCTACCGCGTGTTCCTGTTGCCGGAGGCGCTGCAGTTGGACCTCTCGATGACGCCGGCAGCTCTGTTCCGTCCCGCCGGGCCACGGTTCCGGCTCCTGTTCGGCGAGACCGCCACGGACGAGCCCGATCCTCTCGCGCCGCCTGTCGCGGGCGACCTCTTCATCTCAACGCCGGCGGTCGCAGGGGACGTCTTCGGGTGGGGCGTGATCTACACGCTCCACGCGCGAGCGTGCATCGAGCGCGGGCGCCTCTGGCAGGCCGAGCACTACGTCGGCGCCGTGCGCGATCACGCGCTCTCGCTCGCCTGTCTCCGCCAGGGACTGCCTGTGCAGGCGCGCGGTTACGACGACCTTCCCGCTGAGACTCTCGGTCAGTTTGTCGATGCCCACGTCCGCGCGCTCGAACCTCAGGCGCTCCGGGCAGCTCTCGCCGCCTCGGTTCTCGCGCTCATGCGCGAGGGCGCGGACACGCGCCTACCGTACGCCGATGTCGTCGCGGAGCGTCTCGCTGACCTTCGCTGACATCGGAGTCGCTTGCCGTGTCCAACGGGAACGGGTGAAGATGCGGGCGTGGAGGAGCTGGAGATCCGCATGCGAAGACGACCGAAGAGGAGACGATGGCCCCGCCTCGATCGCGCACCCGAGCCGGCACCTCGTGGATCGACAACGTCGCGGCACGACTCGCCCGCTTAGGCGCGGATCCCGAGGACGACGACGAGCTCCGCCACAAGAAGTCGCTCCTCGTGCTGCTCGCAGCGCTGATCCTTCCCGTCTCCGCTGTGTGGGGCGCTGCGTACCTGGCCTTCGGCTCGCTGGTCGGCATCGTTCCGTACATCTACCTCGCCGTCTCGATCGGCTCGTTGCTGCTCTTCGCTCGGACCCGAAACTTCCGGCTGCTCCTGGTCATCCAGCTTCTCGACATCCTCCTCACGACCACGGCCGGGCAGATGTTGGTGGGAGGGTTCCTTCCGTCCGGGGGGGTCGGGCTGTGGGGGATCCTGGCTCCGCTCGGAGCCCTCGTCTTCCTCGAGGTGCGACGCGCCATCCGCTGGTTCGTTCTCTTCGTCCTGGTCTTCCTGCTCACGGGCATCGTGGGCGAGATCCTCTTCCGCGACGCGAACCTCCCGAGCTGGTTCACCACCACGATGCTGGCGTTGAACGTCATCGGTGCCGGCGCCATCGCCTTCACGCTCCTCGCCTCGTTCGCGGATCAGCGCAACGCGGCGCTGGCGGCACTCCGAGTCGAGCAGGAGAAGTCCGAACTGCTCCTCATGAACATCCTGCCGGGGTCGATCGCGGAGCGACTCAAGGCCGCCAGCCAGACGATCGCGGACCACTTCGACTCGGCCTCCATCCTCTTCGCCGACGTCGTGGACTTCACGCCGCTCGCGCAGCGGCTCCCGCCGGCTGAGGTGGTCGGCATCCTCGATCAGCTCTTCTCCCGCTTCGACACGCTTCTCGAGCGGCACGGGCTCGAGAAGATCAAGACGATCGGCGATTGCTACATGGCCGCCGCGGGCGTGCCGGATCCGAGCCCCGATCACGCGCGCAGGGCCGCACTCCTGGCGCTCGACATGCGAGAGGCGGTTGCCACCTCGCTCGTCGGCGACGGGTTCGGGCTCGAGCTGAGGATCGGCATCAACTCCGGGCCGGTCATCGCCGGGGTGATCGGCTCCAAGCGCTTCCTGTACGACCTCTGGGGCGACGCCGTCAATACGGCGAGTCGGATGGAGTCCCATAGCATGCCCGGAGAGATCCAGATCACGCGCGCGACGTACGAGCTGCTGAAGGATGAGTTCGTCTGCCGGCCCCGAGGGGCGATCGAGGTGAAGGGCAAGGGTCGGATGGAGACCTGGTACCTGGTTGGGCGTCGGTCGGACCATGGCCGAACGGACGGGGGCGTCAGGTCGGAAGATCGAGTGCGTCCTCCCCTCGACCCTGGCGCTCGTTGACCGACTCCGTCGGTGTCCGAGAGACTGACGCCCTCCCAGCCGAGTGAGCGACCGATGGACGAACGAACCACCTACTGGCGCCCCGCCGAGCCGAAGCCCTCCTACGACGTCGTGATCGTGGGCGGCGGCGGGCACGGCCTGTCGACCGCTTACTACCTGGCGAAGAACCACGGCATCACGGACGTCTGCGTGGTCGAGAAGGGCTGGCTCGCAGGCGGCAACATGGCGCGGAACACCACG
>VAYF01000246.1 GCA_005883885.1 Actinomycetota bacterium
TGTACGCCCTCGTCAGGCGGGTCAGGGAGTCCAGGATGATCGCGACGTCTTGCCCCATCTCCGCCAGCCGCTTCGCCCGTTCGAGGACGAGCTCCGTGACCTGGATATGTTGGTCGGTCGGCTTGTCGAACGTGGAGTAGACGACCTCGGCGGCGCGCACCGTGCGCTGCCAGTCGGTGACCTCCTCGGGTCGTTCGTCGACGAGAAGCACGATCACGTGCGTCTCCGGGTTCGAGTGGATGATGCCATTCGCGATCTGCTTCAGGATCGTCGTCTTGCCGGACTTGGGCGGCGCCACGATCATCCCGCGCTGACCCTTGCCGATCGGCACGATCATGTCGATGATCCGCTCCGTGATCGCGAGTGGGCCGCTCTCGAGCCGGAACCGATCGTCAGGGAACAGCGGCGTCAGCTTGTCGAACTGCGGCCGCGCGACGGCCTTCTCGGGGTCCATCTCGTTGACCGCTTCGACGGACAGCAGCGCCGGGTACTTCTCGTTGTTCTTCGGTTCGCGGATCTTGCCCGTCACGGTGTCGCCCTTGCGGAGCTGGTGCCGGCGCACGTAGGACAACGATACGTAGACGTCCTCCTGACCCGGCAGGTACCCGGACGTGCGGAGGAAACCGTATCCCTCCGGGAGGATGTCCAAGATCCCGGTCCGGGTCGGAGCGCTCTTGAGCTCCTCGACCCGATCCTGCTCATCGCGGACCTTCCGATCCTCACGGGATCGACGGCGTTCCTCGCGGGACGGTCGGCGCCGGCGATCGCGCTCGCCGCCGTCCGAGGGACCTTGCCCGGCCGGACGCGGGGCGCCTTGACGGTCGCCTCTGTCGTTGCGCGCGCCGCGCTCGTTGCCCTGGCCGCGCTCGTTGCCCTGGCCACGCTCGTTGTCCTCGCCGAGATCGGTACGGACCTCGCGGTCGGTCCGCTCGCCGCGTTCCGCCGCGGGACCGTCGTCGTCCGCGGCGGGGCCATCGTCGTCGCGTCCAAGAGCGGGCGCTTCGCTGACCGGCGTCGCAGAGGCCACAGCTCCCGCGGCCTCGTCGCCGTCGCGAGTCGCCGAACCTTCTCCGTTGGTGGAGGCGGCCACGATCGCGTCGATCAGACCCGCCTTCCTCAGTCTCTGGGTGCCCTCGACGCCCAGGGTCTGGGCGATCTGCTGCAGCTCCGGCAGGAGCTTGCCCTCGAGAGCGCTTCGTTCGATCGTTGCGTCCATCAGATGGATGCCTCTCCCTCCAGCCGGTGCTGGAGCTTCTCCCAATCGGCCTGGAACCGCTCCACGCCGAGATCGGTCAGGGGGTGCTTCACGAGCTTCGTGAAGACCTCGTACGGCATCGTGGCGATGTCGGCACCGGCGTGCGCCGACTCAACCACGTGCATCGGGTGTCGGAGCGATGCGGCCAGGACCTTGGTCTCGTAGCCCTGCACAGCATAGATGTCGCAGATCGAATGCAACAGCGCCATCCCATCGCTCGCAACGTCGTCGACCCGCCCGAGGAACGGGGACACGATGTACGCCCCAGCCTCGGCAGCCAAGATGGCCTGCGCGGGTGAGAAGACGAGGGTGACGTTGATCCGTATGCCCTCGCTCACCAGCCGCGTCCCCGCCTCGAGCCCGTCCGGGGTCATCGGCACCTTCACCACGGCGTTCGGACCCATCGCGGCGAGCGTGCGGCCTTGCACCACCATCCCGTCGGCGTCCGGCGCCGTCACTTCGAGTGAGACGTCACCGGCGACCTCCTCGAGGATCTGGCGCCATACCTTTTCGGGTTCCGCGGCCTCCTTCTGGAGCAGCGATGGGTTGGTGGTCACCCCACCGAGCACGCCCCAGCGGTTGATCTCGCGGATCTCCTCGATGCTTGCGGTATCGAGGAAGAGTTTCATGCTGTCTTCCCCTCCTTCGGGTTCGTCGGCTCTTCGTTCCTTCCCACGGCGCCCCCGGCTCCGCCGGCGAGCGGCGATACCGCGCGTGCGGTGGCGCGCTCCATGACCAGGTCGATCACCGCGGCGATCGACTGGTCGAAGCTGTAGTTGGGGATCACGGGCACCCCGTGCGCGAGCGCCTGGCTCTTCACGTACCGCTGCAGCCGCCGGATCCCTTCGAAACCCTCCACGTAGCGGGTGGCGGGCCGCGCGGCAACCGCGTTCTCGCGGGCCGCGAGATGCGACCGGTGGCGATCCTCGTCGTCGACCCCGACGACGAAGGGGACCGCCAGTATCCGCTCGGCGTGCGCATCGGT
>VAYF01000090.1 GCA_005883885.1 Actinomycetota bacterium
GAGCTCCCGCGTCCGCGTGAGCTGAGGACGGAGGACCTCGCCCGGGGAGGCGACGATCCGAACGTCGCGTCGTTGCGCTCGTTCGATCACGCGGTCGGCCTCGTCGACGGTCGTCGTCATCGTCTTGTTGACATGGACGTGCTTGCCCGCCTCGATCGCTTCGAGCGCGTGCTCGGCGTGGAGCCCGATCGGGGAGACGACCGTGACCAGGTCGACGTCATCGCGCTTCAACAGGTCGTCGACGTCCGAGACGGCGGTGGGGACGCCGAAACGCTCGGCGGCCGCGCTCGCTCGTTCGAGAACGGGGTCGCACACCGCGGTCACGATGACGCGGTCGGCGATGTCGTCCTGGGTCATGTGCGGCAGGATCGCGCGGAGGGTGAGTGTTCCCACGCCGACGATCCCGAGCCGAAGCGGATCATCCATCGGCTGCTCCGATCGTGATCAACCACGGCGGCACGTCGACGAAGCGGCCCTCCTCGACAGACTGGCGGGCAGCCTCGATCACGTCGAGCACATGGGCGGCGTGATGAGCGGTGAGGATGAGCGGCTCATCGCCCTTGATCGCGCGGACGAAGTGCCGGACGCCCAGGATGTGGTCCGGGCCGTCCGCTCGCTCCGCCGGCACCGCCAGCTCCCTCCACTCGGCGCCGTCGCTCACGCGGACGGGAGCGGTCGGATCGAGCAGGCTGCACGCGATGGCTCCGACTTCGCCGAGCAGCTCGAGCTCGGGCGCGGAGCTCGGCACGCTCGCGAAGCTCGACTGCACGGTTGCGATCACACGGCTCGTCAGCTCCAGCGTGAGCACCGAAAGGTCGACCTCTTCGACGGGAACGCTCTCGCCGCGCGCGGGTCCGTCGATGACTTCGAAGGAATCTCGCGTTCGGAGCACCATGGCGCCAACCCGCCGAACCGGACCCAGGAGACCGGTCAGCGCGTGGAGTGGATAGACGCCGATGTCGACGAGCGGTCCGACCCCGTGCGCGAAATAAGGGGTCGGGTCGGACGCGTAGCCCTCCCAAGGGGGCACGCCCCCGAACACGGCCCCGAACGCGGCGATGGGATCTCCGATCTTCCCGAGCCCTAATTGTTCCTGGGCGATCCGGATCTGGGGGTAAAGGAGAACGCTGGGGGCCGCGGCCAGCACCAGATCCCGTTCCGCGGCACGCTCTCCGAGCGCTCGGGCGGCGTCGGCGGTCATGGCGAGCGGCTTCTCGCTGTAGATGTGCTTGCCGGCGCCGATCGCAGCGGCGTTGACCTCTTCGTGCAGCTGAGCGGGTGTGAGGTTCAGGACCGCGTCGACGTCATGGGCGCCCAGCAGCGACGCATATCCGACATGTGCGTCGACGCCCAGCCGCTCCGCGACCTCTCGGACGCGATGCTCCCCGGCGCCGGCGACCGCGACCACGACCGCTTCCGGCTCGAGCCGCCCGATCTCGGGGAGGTAGTCGCGCTGCGCGACGTCCCCGACGCCGATCACCCCGAGCCGCAGCGCATCCGTCATGCGATCGCCGTCGTCCCGCCGTCGACGAGGAGCGCAGACCCGGTGATGAAGGACGCTTCGTCCGACGCGAGGAAGAGCGCCGCGTTCGCGACCTCTTCCGCCGTCCCCATCCTCCCGAGCGGCGCGACCGCCTCGTACTCCTGGACCACATCGCCTGGGTCGGGGGAGGCGTCGATGAACGCGCGCGTGAGCGGGGTGTCGATGATCCCCGGGCACACGCAGTTCGCGCGGATCCGTCGGGGCGCCAGGTCGAGCGCGAGGGCGCGCGTGAATCCGAGCACAGCCGCCTTCGACGTCGTGTACGGAAGATCGTTCGGCCACCCGACGAACGAGTTGATCGACCCGATCGTGACGACGGCTCCGCCGTCGGGGATGTGTGGAACGGCCGCGCGCGTCACCAGGAAGGTGCCCGTCACGTTGACGGCCATGAGCCGATCCCACTCGTCGTCGGTCACGTCGTCGATCGCCGGCGCGCGGGGGAGCTCGATGCCGGCGTTCGCGCAGCGCACGTCGCTCCTGCAGAATCGTTCGACGGCCGCGGCGACGGCGCTCGCGACGGAGCCGCGGTCGGCGACGTCCATCTGCAGTCCGACGGGCTCACGCGATGCGACGGAGACAACCTTGCCGCTCGTGCGCGCGAGGTGGTCGGGGTCCCTCGTGGTGACGACGACGTCGGCGCCCTCCTCCGCGAAGCGCACGCAGATCGCCTCGCCGATCCCCGAGCCCGAGCCGGTGACCAGGGCGACCTTCCCCGCGAGCCTGCCGGTCATCCGGCACTAGCTCCGGCGAGCACGGACCAGGCGGCGCCGATCGCGCCGGCGTTCCCGCCGAGGGCTCCGAGGAGGATCGGCGTCGAGCGGGCGGCCGGCGCCCAGATCCGTGAGCGCGCCGCTTCCGCGGCGCGCTCCCGGAAGCTCTGGGCGCCGGCCGCCAACCCACCCCCGGTCAGCAGCGCATGCGGATCGAACAGGTTGATGAAGAGCGCCAGGAACGATCCCAGCGTCTCGGCCGCCTCCGAGATGACGGCCACGGCGTTCTCGTCACCTGCATCGGCCGCGGCGATGACGTCGACCGCGCCGCGGACCTCGGCCAAGCTTCGCTCGCGGTAGCGGCGGACGATCCCCGCGCCCGACGCGACGTCCTCCAGGCAGATCTCGAGCATCCGGCCGCAGTGCGGACAGGGGAGCGCGAGCTGTGCGCTCCCGAGGAGCTGCGCCGTCCCGTGCGCGCCCTCCCACGGCGCGCCGTCCCGGACGAAGGTCGAGCTGATCCCCGTGCCGATCGTGACGTAGCCGAAGGTCGGGTACGGCGTGCCCGCACCGAACGTCGCCTCCGCGCGCGCGGCCGCGCGAACGTCGGCATCCACCGTGAGCCGGCCGATCGACGACAACGCACCATCCAGATCCGCTCGCGTCCAGGGGATCGTCGTGGACGACTCGATCCGGCCATCGGGGCCGACCAGCTCGCAGATCCCGACGCCGACGCCTTCGATCGACGTCTGCGCGGGCCGTGCCTCGGCGAGCTGGCGCGCCTCACGTGCGACCGCTTCGAGGAGGGCTCGCGCGTCCGCGAGCTCCCGGTTCGCGATCCTCCGCTCCGCGATCACCGTGCCACGGCGATCCACGAGGACGAGTGCGACCTTCGTGCCGCCGATGTCGATCCCGAGGGCGACGCCGTCATCCATCGGCGGGCAGGTACCGGGGCGCGACGCCGAAGATCGCGCGGACCGGCTCGTCCGTCATGTTGAAGTAGCGATGCGGTACGCCTTCGGGGACGAACCACGCGTCGCCGGCGTCGATCTGATGCCACGCGTTCCCGGGACCATCGGGATCGGGGCCGTCCGGCAGGAACAGGTGCATCTGTCCGCCGAGGACGTACCCGGCCTCGTCGCCGCCGCGCACCACCCCGTCCGAGCGTTGTCCCGGCCGCAGCTCCAGCGAGCCCGCCGTCAGCTCGGGGGTGCTCAGCTGGATCCCGATCAGCACCGGGTCGGTCGTTCCCTCCAGACGCCAGAGCACGTCGCGCACCGGGTGCTGCGTGTCCTTCGCGCGCGCATCCTCGGCGGCATCGCTCCACCGCTCGAGCCACTCGTCCCGCACGTAGGTCGCGCCCGTGAGGTAGGGACGGGTCTTCGCGTACGCCTGGCTGGAGCCCGTCGCCGGCGGCGGCGCGAAGAACTCGAGGACCTCGAGCGTCTCGGTCCCGTGGTTGAACCCGTGGTGCCACGTGTCGCGCCCGAACGAGATCGAGTCGCCGCGCTCGAGTCGGTGGACCTCGCCGGTCTCCGGGTTCGCGAGCACGAGGGTGCCGCGGAGCACGTGGTAGAGCTCGTCGGCGGCCATCGCCGTCCTCGCCGCCTCGGAGTGGCCGAAGCGCGCCCCGGGCGGCATCGTGAACACCATCAATTGGATCTTCTCGTTCGACACGAAGATCCGGTCGCTCACCCTGCCGGACTCCTCGTCGCCCCAGAGCTTCATCACGGCGTCCGACGAGCGGACCGATCCGGGCGGGGGACTCACCAAGCGTGAACGATCGATCGTCATACGCCGCTCCCGTCGTCTGTCTCGTCCTTCGGCGTTGGTGTCGTCACGTCGCCCCGGCCCGGCAGCACGAGCGCCTCCTCCATGCGCCAGGACACGTCCACGTCCGAGCCCTCTTCGAGCAGCGAACCTTCGGAGGACTGGATCGCGTGCAGCCGCGTTCCCGCGACGTCGACGCGGTAATGGACCATCGCGCCGACGAACCGCACGTCGGCGACGCGCCCGCGGAGCGAGGCGATCCCGCGCCCGCCGCTCGGCCCGCCGCCGTTCGCGGGTTCCAGCGATATCGACTCCGCGCGGAGCACCAACGCCGCATCGGCTCCGGGCACGACGCCTTCGCTCGCCGTCGCCCGCACGACGGTCCCCCCGAGCTCGACCGCGATCGAGCCGTCGTCCATGCGCAGCGCCTTGACGGGGATCACGTTCGAGCTCCCGACGAAGGACGCGACGAACAGCGACGCCGGTGATCGGTAGAGCTCGACCGGCGATCCGACCTGTTCGATCTCGCCGAGCCGCATCACGACGACGCGGTCCGACATGCTCATCGCCTCCTCCTGGTCGTGGGTAACGTAGACGAACGTCCCGTGGAGCTCGCGGTGGATATCCTTGAGCTCCACCTGGAGCTCCCGGCGGATCTGGAGGTCGAGCGCCGACAGCGGCTCGTCGAACAGGAGCACCCGCGGGCGATTCACGATCGCGCGCGCCAGGGCGACCCGCTGCGCCTGGCCGCCGGACAGCGTCTGGACCTCGCGCCGCTCGAACCCGGGGAGCCGGACGAGCTCGAGCGCCTCGGTCACCTGCTTGCTCGTCTCCGCCTTCGTCACGTGCGCGATCCGCAGTCCGAAACCGACGTTCTGCGCGACGTTCAGGTGCGGGAACAGCGTGATCCGCTGGAAGACCATGTTGACCGGACGCTTGTTCGGTACGAGCTCCGTGATGTCCTGGCCGTCGAGCAGGATCCGGCCTTCGTCCGGGAACTCGAACCCGCCCACCATCCGCAGGAGCGTCGTCTTCCCGCAGCCGCTGGGGCCGAGGAGGCTGACGAACTCGCCGGCGCCGATCTCCATGTTGAAGTCCTTCACGGCCGGCGCGCCCTCGAAGACCTTCGTGACGTGCTCGATCTGCAGGCTGCCCGGCGGTCGCACGCTCATCGGCCCCGACCCCTCATGTCTGCAGATCCGCGACGAACTTCCGAACACCCACGATGAACACGAGCGAACCCGTCAGCAGCAGCGTCGAGATCGCGTTGATCGACGGGTCGGACGCCTGCTTCACCTTCGAGTAGATCAGGAGCGGCAGCGTGTTCTGCGAGCCGATCGTGAAGAAGGTGATCAGCACCTCGTCCCACGACAGCGAGAACACGACGAGCGCGCCCGCGATCAGCGCCGGGGCGATGATCGGGAGGGTCACCTTCCGGAACGTCGTGAACGAGCTCGCGCCCAGGTCGCGCGCGCTCTCCTCCAGCATCGGATCGAACCGGAGGAGCCGGCTGCTCGCGACGAGGAAGAAGTAGGGGAGCGTGTAGATCACGTGTCCGACCGCGGCGGTGCCGAGGGAAAGGTCCGTCTTCGTCCGGATGAACAGCGACAGGAGCGCGATCCCCAGGAACAACCCCGGCAGGGCGGCCGGCACCAGGAGGATCGAGCGGAGCGTTTCGCGGCCGCGCGTGGCATACCGGGTGACGGCGATCGCGGCGAGCGTGCCGATCACGGTCACGATCGCGACCGTCAGCAGCGCCACCTTCAGGCTCGCGAAGATCGCGCTCCGGTAGTCGGGGGACGAGAACACGGACCGGTACCACTGGAGGGACCAGCCATGGAAGGGGAACGTGAACGACGCGGTCTTGTTGAACGAGAACAGCACCACCATCAGCACCGGAACGAAGAGGAACGCGAACACGAAGGCCGTGTAGACCGCGAGGACCCAGCCCTGCCGCCGCGCGCTCATACGCCCTTGTACCGTCGCGTCTGGGAGATCGCGACGTACACCGCGGCGAAGACCAGGACCATCAGGAACGAGAGCGCGGCGCCGCCCGGCTGGTTCCCGAACGTGACGAACTGATCCCGAACGATGGAGGCCAGCGTCGTGCTCTGCTTCCCCCCGAGGAGCGCCGGCGTGATGTAGTCGCCCGACGTCAGGACGAACGTGTAGGCGAACGCCGCGACGAGTCCCGGGGTGGTGAGGGGAAGCACCACCTTCGTGAAACTCTGCACGGCGCTCGCGCCCAGGTCGCGCGAGTTCTCCAGCAGGTCCGCGGGGATGCTCTGCATCGACGAGGCGAGGATCAGGATCGTGAACGGCAGGAAGACGTTCACGAAGGCGATCAGGACCGCCCATTTGCTGAACAGCAGGAAGGAGATCGGCCGGTCGATCAGGTGGAGCGTCTTCAGCGCGGTATTGATCAGGCCGTCCCTCCCGAGGACCGTGTACCAGGCGTACAGCCGGACGAGATAGCTCGTGAAGAGCGACACGACGACCAGGAACAGCGCGAGGTTCTTCGCGCGACGGAGCCGGAACGTGATGAAGAACGAGGCCGGGTACCCGAGGATGATGCACGCCGATGCGGTCACCGCCGCGATCGAGAACGTGCGGATCGCGATCGACCGGTTGACCGGGTCCTTCAGTGCCTCGGCGTAGTTCGACAGCGTGAACGAATACTGCAGCTGCCCGTAGCCGAGTGACACGACGAAGCTCTGGACCAAGAGCAGGAGGATCGGGATCAGCAGCGCGAGCCCGAGCACGAGCAGGGCCGGGCTGGTGAGCAGCAGCACCGAGCGCCGGCGACGTTTCGTCGCCAGGGCGCTCGGTGCTGCCCTCGCCCGGGCCTCGACGCTCACTCAGGACGCCTTGACGCCTTCCCAGCCCTTGACCCAGTCCTGGTAGTTCGCGTACCCGCTCGGGACCTGCGCCGGGATGGCCTCGAGCGGCGCGGTCGTGGTGAGCAGCTGCTCGATCTGGTCGTAGGGGTAGAGGGCCTTCGTCGCGGGATCCATCAGGGTCAGCGCATCGGGGACGACGCACGCCTGCACGAGGTAGGCCGCCTCGGCCGCTTGGGCCTGGGGTGTGAACGCCTCGTTGATGAACGCGTACGCGGTGTCCGGGTTGGGAGCGTCCGCCGGGATCATGTACGCGTCGCAGAAGGTCGCCGCGCCCTCCTTGGGCACGGTGTGCTTCACGGCGTTGTCCCCCTTGTCGGCGGCGAAGCTGTTCACCGCCGCCCAGCCGGGCGTGCCGGCGACGATCTCGCCCGAGGCGAGGAGATCGGCCATGTTGCCGTACGACGGAACGATGAGGCGCGCGTTCCCCTTCATCTGCGTCCAGAAAGACATGATCTGGCTCAGCTGGTCGGGCGTGTAGAGGCTGTCGGCGCGGTAGATCCCCAAGGTGTACGCGCCGATCACGGTCGTCGCCACGGGGTCGTCGGTGATCCCGAACTTGTTCTTGAACGACGGCCCGAGCAGGTCCCGGTAGCTGGTCGGCGCATCGATCGCGTCCGACTGGTAGTTGATGCCCTGGACCCCCCAGGTGAACGGGAACGCGTACTGGTTCCCGTTCACGTTGAACCACTTCCCGGCCGTGCCGGTCTTGAAGACCTCGTACGCCTTCTGGAAGTTGGGGACCTTCGAGACGTCGAGGACGGACGGGATGCCGAGCTGGATGTAGAGCGGCCCCCACCCCGCCTCGTAGGTGCTGAGGTTGTAGTTGCCGCGACCGCCGCCGGTCGTGAACTTCGCGGTGATGTCGTCGTGCGTGTTGATGTAGCTGGGCTTGATCGTCACGTCGTTCGACTTCAGCCACTCCTTGATCGGTTTGACCGGGATGTCGTAGCCCTGCCAGCTGTAGAAGTCGAGCGTGGTCCCCGAGATGTCGGCTGCGCTGCTCCCGGAGGAACCCCCCGCCGGCGTCGGGCTACTGGAGCTGCTGCACGCCTCCAACAGCGCCGGGAGCCCTCCGAGGGCAAGCGCGGCGATGCCTCCCTGCCGCAGCAGCTCGCGGCGTGTGAATCGGATCGATGGAGCTTCTGGTCGTTCCCTCATGACTTCCCTCCTCGCACACGATCGTTCCGGTCTGGCTCGCTCATGGACCGCGGGCTCCTCCTCCGACGACGTCCTCCGCGCTCTGCAGCGTGTCGAACCGCAGACGGACCACATCGGATCGGTACTGGACCTCGAACGCCTCGATCACGTCGTCGTTCGCGTCGTACACCGCGCCCGTGGCCTGGAGGAGGGGGGCACCCGCCGCGACGCGGAGCTGCTCCGATCGGGCGGTGCTGCACGGGACGACCTGGACCGTCGTCTCGGCCCGCACCGGGACGACGCCGACGACGTCCTCCAGGTAGCGGTAGAGCGAGCCGTGGGGGAGCGTCGCGCGCTCGACCCCGGCGAATCGATCGGCCGGGAGCGACGAGCGGAGGATCGCGGCGGGCTCGCCGTCGATCGTCGTGAGGCGCTCGACGACGATGACCTCGTGCGTGGCCGGACCCACGACGGCTGCGATCGCTCGCGGGGTCTTCGTCCTTCCCTGGACGAGGATCAGGACGTCCACGTCCGAGCCACGGGCGCGGAGGCTCTCGCTGAACGAGCCGAGGACCGAGATGCGCTCGGTCCGTGGAGGCTCTCGCAGGAACGTCCCGCTCCCGGGCCGCCGGTAAAGGACGCCCTCCTTGACCAGATCGAGGATCGCCTGGCGGATCGGCGAGAGGGACACGCCGTAGCGATCGGCCAGCTCCTTCTCCGGCGGGAGCGATCGGCCGGAGACGACCTCTCCCCGCTCGATCATCTCGATCAGCAGGGCCCGGATCTGGAAGTGGAGCGGAACGGGGAGGCCGCGGTCGATCTTCCGGCGCGCACCGACAGCCTGCATCACGGGGAGGAACTCCGTGTGGCGGGGGCCGCCATGGCGGCGAACGTTACAACCTTATGAACTATCGGTCAAACCGGGCTCTAGCTGGGCGGATCGCGCTCGCAGCGAGGTCGGCGAGCGGTCCCTATAGTCGCCGCGTGGGGGGAGCGGAGGCGAAGAGGCCGGCACCGGTCCGCGTCGGCTTCATCGGAGCGGGCAGCGTGCTGTGGGCGTACCTGCAGATGATCGACCGGCTCGCTCCTCGCGGCATCGCCGTCGCGGGGCCGATCGGCGCCCGGCGTCGCGAGATCTGGGACCGGGTCCTCGCTCTGCGGCCCGGCGCCGAGCTCGTCGCCACGGCCGAGGAGGTCGTGGGGTCCGACGTCGACGTGGTCGTGATCCTCACGTCCGCGTCGAGCCATGCGGAGATCGCCCGCATGACGCTCGAGCACGGGAAGCACGTCCTCGTGGAGAAGCCGTTCGCCGGATCGCCGACGGAGGGCGCGGAGCTCGCCGAACTCGCTCGTGCTCGCGACCGCCATCTCGTCGCCGCGCCGTTCGTCCACCTCGCTCCGACGTTCCGCGCTCTGTGGTCCGCGATCACGGACGGTGCGATCGGGTCCGTCCACACGGCGAGGGGCCTCTACGGCGCGCCCCGGCCCGACTGGAACACGTGGATGTACGAGGAGGGCCCCCTCGCCGACCTCGGGATCTACAACCTGAAGAGCCTCACGACGTTGCTCGGGCCGGTGGCGGAGGTCGTGGCCGCCGAGACGGCGACGGGATCGAGCGATGCCGGTCGGGTCCCCGACGTGACCCATCTGATCGCGAGGCACGAGACGGGAGCGCTCTCCTCGGTGGTCGCCGGTTGGGAGATCCACGCCTACCGGCGTCCGGGACTCGAGCTGTACGGGACCGAGGGCACGGCGAACCTCGTCGGTGACGACTGGGATCCGCGCGGGTATCGGATCTTCAGGACGCAGGAACGGTCGTGGCGCGAGATCGACTCGCTCGATCCGACCTGGTTGTGGACCGACGGATTGCGCGACCTGGTCGTGGCCATCCGTGAAGGACGGGCTCCCGTCGCGAACATCGAACAGGACCTTCATCTGTTGGAGGTCCTCGAGGCGGCGCGGCGATCCGCGTCGGAGCGTGCAGCCGTGCCGGTCATGTCGCGCTTCGAACCGATCGACCTCCGGCTGGAGCCGGCTGAGCGTGGTTCTTCGGGGCACATCCACGATCACACGAGG
>VAYF01000247.1 GCA_005883885.1 Actinomycetota bacterium
CGTGAGGCTGAGCGCGTGGTACCCGGGGATCCCCCCGAAGAGGCCGGAGACGATGTTCAGCAACCCAACGTCGCGGAGCTCCCGGTTCGAGTCCAGGTCGGCGTGCAGCAGCAGCTCGGTGCCGCCCACGTTGAACAGGCACCCGATCACCGCGACGAACACCGCCGTGGCCATCCCGGGGACCTCGTGGAACACCGCCGACCAGTCCGTGCCGGAGCTCGTCAGGGCGCGGTAGGTCCATGGCTGCCACAGCCGTGCCGCGTGGAACGGTCCGAGTAGCCAGAGGCCGTCTCGCGCCTCCTGGATCGACGTCCCGGTAACGAGCAGGCCGATCGCGAAGGACACGAGCCCGATGGCGAGGACGACGGGGATCACGAGGGCTCGTTTCACGAGCCGGGTCGCGATCAGCAGAACGACGCCGAAGGCGGCGGCCGGAAGCCACCGGACCAGGAAGAACCTCTCCACGAATTGGCCGATCGTTCCCAGTTGTGGATCCGTGCTCGCCGCAACCGCGATGCCTCCCTTCATGAGGAGCCATCCGGTGCCCGCCAAGAAGCCCCCGACCACCGGATACGGGATGAACCGCGCGAGGTTGCCCAGCCGGAACGTCCCGAGCACGAGGAACGTCAACGCGGTCAACAGCGTCACGATCATGGTCGCTGCGACCACGGTGAGGAACGCCTGGTCGACGCCCCCGAACGTGTGCAACGCAGCGCTTGAGGCAACGATCGCAAGCACGGGTACCGCCGCGTCCTGCACGCTCCCCACCACACCGCGGACACCCGCCCTCCAGGCGAGGATCGCCAGGGTCAGCGAGGCCGCAACGAGGAAGATGCCGATCCCAGACGGGCGGGCGTCCTCGAGGAAGCCGCTGAAGACGAGCACAGCGAACGAGATCGCGAGAACCACTTCGACGACGCCGATGACGGCGCCGGCCGAGACGGTCACGATCACCCGCTTGCGCAGCCCCTCAGACACTGGTCCCCTCTCCATGACGTGACGTGTGCGGGCCTGCGGACTGCAACCCTATGTGCCGACGCCGGGATCCGCCAGGGGCAGACCGCGGGTCAGCGTTCCGGAGCGAAGCGGGGTTGGATCGATCTCGACGAGGTCGTAGCCAACACCGAGAACCGCACGCTCCACCGCCTCGCGGTCCGGTCCCCATGCGCGCGCGAGCTCCGGCCCGGCGATCGCAACCCGGGCGGTCATCCCCAAGTGCCGCACCCGGAGATCCCGGAAGCCGAGATCCTTCAAGGCGTGCTCCGCGCGATCGACCTGCGCGAGGACGCTCCGGTCGACCGGGGTGCCGAACGGCAGCCTCGAGGCGAGGCATGGCATCGCGGGCTTCTCGGCACTCGGGATCCGGAGCTCCCGCGCAACGCGCCGGATGTCGGACTTGCCGAAGCCGGCTTCGACGAGCGGATGTCGGACACCGTGCTCGGCCGCCGCGCGGAGCCCCGGACGCCAGTCGCCGAGGTCGTCCACGTTCGCGCCGGACAACACCGCGTCGAAGCCGCGCGCGGCGGCCACGACAGCCAACCGATCGTACAACTCGGTCTTGCAGTGATAGCAGCGGTCGGGCCCGTTCCGCCGATACTCCTCGCGGGCGAGTTCATCAGTCCGGATCTCCTCATGGGCGATGCCGATCGTCCGCGCGACGCGGCGAGCTCCATCGAGCTCACCGGTCGCGAGCGCCGGCGAGACGGCGGTCACCGCCAACGAGCGCTCACCGAGGACGCGAGCGGCCGCCGCGGCAACCAAGGACGAGTCGACA
>VAYF01000248.1 GCA_005883885.1 Actinomycetota bacterium
GAAATGCGACCGGTGGCGATCTTCGTCGTCGACCCCGACGACGAAGGGGACCGCCAGTATCCGCTCGGCGTGCGCATCGGTCTCGAAGAACCCCGGAACGATGTGTGCTCCCTCGATGACGATGCTGGTTCCTTCGGCGGCGGCTCGTTCGATCAACGCGTTGATGCCGACCGAGACGGCGGCGGTCTGTTCACGGAACCCCAGCGTGAGCGCGTCCGCCATCCTCGTCGGCGGTTCCCGCAGGGCCTTGTCCGCCTGGAACGACGAGACGTGGAGGGTCGGCATCAGCTCGCTCGACAGCATCGCCCGCATGACCTCGCGGATCGCGTCGGTCGCGACGACCCGGACGATGCCGAGCCTGGCTGCCAGCTGCGTGGCGATCGTGGACTTCCCGACCCCCGTCGCTCCCCCGATCAGGATCACGAGGGGGACATCGAGGTTCTCGATCTCCCGCCAACGCACGAAGTTGGTCGCGTAGCGCTCGCCCGCCACCTCACCGATCACTTCGATCGCGACCTCGGCCAGCTCGGCCGACGTGACGGAGGCTCGTCGCCGCTCCAGGAGACGGATCTCGACCTCCTCTGCGACCTGGTAGGCCCGATACGGGGAGAGCCCCGTAACCATGACCTGAGACGCCAACAACCCTTTGGAGAACGGCAACCCCGACTCGCGATCGGAGATCACGATCTGGGACGTTCTCGTTCGTTCGCTCATCCGTCGGTCCCTCTCGAGGGTTCGCTCCCTCGTGCCATCCCCCTGGCGATCGCCAGTTCGATGACCTCCCCGAAGGCGGTTCCCAGGTCCGTCGTTCCTTCGGTCACTTCCGCCCTGTTGTCCACGAAGACCACGTCGGCCCCGCGCGCGGCCGCATGCCGACACGCAACGTCGACAGCTGCGGCCTTCAGCTCCGTGAGGAGCACGTCGTACCTCCCGGCGGCCTCGAGATCCTCTGCCAGACCGGCCCGATCGGCCAGCCTCGCGCTCGACCCGACGATCCGAACCCCGTACGCGGCCTCCAGGTGGAGCGCCTGAGCTGTGGAGATCGCGGTCGTGGCGGTCGTTGCGAAGAACGCGTCCCGTCCTCGCACATCTGCGAGTGGCACTGGGAGGAAGTCGGTCACCAAGACCCGCGCATCGCCCAGCGTGCGACGCAGGTGAGCGGAGAGGTGGGAGAGGTTCTCTGACCCGGGAACCGGGCTTGCAGACATGGTAACAACAGCCAGGTCAGCCCGCAACAAGCGGTAGGGCCCGAGGTACCCGCGGATGTACTCGGGAGGACACGTCGCGGGGACGACGAGGATCCCCGCGTCCCACCCGACGGGCGGAAGGGCTGCCCCGCTCCCCTCGAGGACGAGGAGCCCCGGGTGACGGGCGGCTCCGATCGCGATCGCCTCGGCCACGTTGGTCGCGTACGGGGCGCCCGCCAGCCCGCCGGCCGCCCGGCGGGCGCCGATCGTGGTCACCCCCGTGGTCAGGGCGTCCTCCAGGTAGTCCGACGCGGCGTGCTCCCCCGCCTGGACGAGGGCGATCAGCGAGTCGAGCGTCACCGATCCGGCTTCGGCGACCTGGGGGGCGGGCGGCCCGCCGCGACCCATGGCGATCACGATCGGCGCCAGGTCCCGGCGGGCCGCCCGCCGCGCGACCTCGCCGGCGATGGCCGTCTTCCCGGTTCGCTTGCCCGTGCCGTAGACGGCCAGGACGGGCACGCCGAGGGGCGCGGGCTCCGCGAGGGGCGGGTCGAATCGGAAATCCGCTCCCTGGTAGGGCACGCCCAGGACGAGCGACACGGACGCCAGCTCCATCCGCTCCCGGTACCCCAGCACAGGCTCGTCGGAGAGATCCAGCACGACCTCGGGTCGCCACTCGGCGATCGCCACGCGCAGACCCTCCGCCCGGTCGTCCGCGACGGACCGGACGGGCACGCCGACGTCGGGAAGATCGCCGGGAAGGAGCTTCTCGATCCCTCCGACGACGAGCGCCACGACGACCTCGACCCCTCGGGAGCGGGCGACCTCGAGCGCCCAGCGGGTGACCGGTGGGTAGTGCTCGCCGTCGACCAGAGCGATCGCGCGCATCGGATGGTGCCGGTTGTCCCTCTCTCGCCGCTCGCCGGCGGGCGGTCCGCCTTAGGGCTCGGGCGGTCCCGCGACCTGTTGCACGGGTGCCTCGCGATGTCGCCTCGCCGTTTCGAACAAGACGAACCTCGCCATGAGGTGGCGTTCACCCTCGAAGGGGAAGACGCGGTGGATCGAGACCTCATCCCCGTCGAAGTCGAGCACGTTGTAGCACGGCTTGCCGTAGCCGCGCAGCCGGAGCGACGACACCGTCCCGGCGTTCGCGATGTACAGGTCCTCCAGACGCCAGACGTAGGGAACGTGCTTGTGCCCGGACAGGACCACGTGGACCCCGGCGTGGACGAGGACCTCGAGAAGATCGCCGGCGTCCATCACGATCGAGCGCTCCCGACCGGTCCCCGGGATCGGCATCAGATGGTGGTGCAGGACGAAGACCTTGAGCGCGGCAGGCCCGGCGAACTGGTCGCTGATCCAGTCGTAATGGACGCGGCCGACCTGGCCCTCGTTGAGATCGGGCTCGCTCGAGTCCACCCCGACGATGCGCACGTCGTCGAGGTCGTGGACCCACATCCGGGGCCCGATGAGATCCTCGAAGTGCAGGTACCCGACGTTGCGAGAGTCGTGGTTGCCGGGAACGGTCAGGAGCGGAGCCTCGATCCGATCGGCATAGGCGAGCCACGCCTTGTACTCGGGGCGGAACCCATCGGTCGTCAGGTCGCCCGAGACGACGACCACGTCCGGTCGGAGCTGATTCAGCTCGGCGATCACGCGGTTCATCAGGTTGGGCACGAAATGCGGAGACCCGACATGCGGGTCCGAGATGTGGGCGATCGTGACCACGGCTCTACCCTACCGACCCTCGCTCGAGCGGTGGGTCGCAGATCCCATCTCAGTTGCCGCCGATCTCGACCTCGAACCCCCGGCTGCGGATCCCCGG
>VAYF01000249.1 GCA_005883885.1 Actinomycetota bacterium
GTACGTCGCGGCGTCCTGATGGACCGCGACGACGTCGCCGCCCTCCGGCCCGATCACCTTCAGCAGCCGTCCGCGCCGATCCTCGCGCGTGAACTGGCGCTGTTCGACGCTCGGCGAGAGCGAGGGGGTGTCCGGCAGGATCCAGAACTGCAGGAAGCGCATCGGCTCGGTCTTCGATCCGTTGCGCTCCGAATGCAGGGCGCCGGAGCCGAGCGTCATCCGTTGCACGCCGCCGGGCTGCAGCGTCCCGTCCTGTCCGAGCGAATCGGCGTGCTCGAAGGTGCCCTCGACCACGTAGGTGAGCCCCTCGACGTCCGCGTGCGGATGCATCGGCCAGTCGGCGCCGGCCACCAGCCGGTCGTCGTTGAAGACCCGCAACGGCCCGATGCCCATCTGGTCGGGGTCGCGGTACCGGTCGAACGAGAAGTGCCAACGTGCCGAGAACCACCCGCCCTCCTCGGCGTGGATCTCAGCGTCCCGACGGATCTGCAGCATGCCTCCCCCTCACCCCAGCTGCGCGGCGGCGGCTTTCACCGACTCCGACAGCGTCGGGTACGCGTGGATCGCGTCACCGGTCGTCGGCGCCGCGACGTGGCCGGCCATCATCGCGACGACCTCGTGGATCATCGCTCCGGCCCCGTCGGCGACGATGTGCCCTCCCAGGAGCCGTGCGTCCGCGGCGTCGGCGACCAGCTTGACGACGCCGAACCCGCTGCCGTCGATCGTCGCCCGTTCGTTGTCGGCGATCGGAACCACCGACGTGCGCACCGTGTGGCCGGCCTCCCGCGCCTGGGACTCGGTGAGCCCGAGGCTCGCGACCTCCGGGTCGCAGAACGTCACACGAGGAACGACCCGGTAGTCGCGGGCGCGTGGGCGGCCGAGGATGTCGTCTGCGACCAGAGCGGCCTCGTACGACCCTACGTGGGTGAACAGCAGCTCCCCCGTGGCGTCGCCGGCCGCCCAGATGTCGGGCGACGTCGTGCGCAACGTCTCGCCGAGGATGGGCTTGCCCTCGTCGTCCAAGCTCACGCCGGCCGCGACCAGGTCGTGACCGTCCAGGTTCGGGGTGCGGCCCGCCGCGACCAGGAGCTCGTCGGCGCGCACGGCCTCGCCGTCACCGATCTCGAGCCGCCACCCGTGCCCGTCGTGCGATGCTCGGCGGATCGTCACGCTCACATGAAGCTCGATGCCTTCCGCCTCGAGCGCCGGGACGAGTGCGGCAGCCGCCGCTTCGTCTTCGTTCGGCAGGATCCGCGGAGCCACCTCCAGCACCGTGACGCGCGTGCCGAACCGCGCGTAGAGCTGGGCGAACTCGATCCCGACCGCGCCGGCGCCGATGATCGCGAGCGACGACGGCGCGGCGGTCGGCGACCAGATCGCCTCGCGGTTCGTCCAGAACGGCGCACCTTCCAGGCCCGGGATCGGCGGCGTCTGCGGCGCCGTTCCCGTTGCCAGGACGATCCGGTCGGCGACGATCCTCGTCCCATCGGCCATCGCGATCTCATCCGGGCCGACCAGGCGCGCGTCACCCTTCAGGACGGTTATCCCGAGATCCTCGAAGGGCCCCGCCTCCTCGCCCGACGAGGCTTCGATCACCGCACGGACCCGGTCCATCACGGCGCCGAAGTCGACCTCGACGGTGGGGATGTGCACGCCGAAGCGTTCGGCGTCTCGCGCGAGCGCGGCGATCTTCGCGCTCCGGAGCATGACCTTCGTGGGAACGCAGCCGTAGTTGTTGCACTCCCCGCCGAGCCGATCGCGCTCGGCCATACCGACGCGGAGGCCGCTCTGGTGGCCGAGTCGGAATGCGCCCTCGGATCCGGTCCCGCCGCCCCCGATCACGAACACGTCGAAGCGCTCCATCCGACCAGTATCGCGAGAAGCCGGGCGTCGGTGGTTCAGGCCGGCAACGTCGTGGGGATGCTCTGCGCGAACCGGAAGGCGTCGTCGGGGTCGAACCGGCGTTTCACGTCGATCAGCCGTGCGAGGTTGTCGCCGTAGTAGGCGCGGAGCCATCCGCGGAGATCGGGGTCGATGTAGTTCACGTAGGCGGCGCCGCTCGCGGCCGGGCGGAACGCGCGCCAAAGGGTCGTCAGCCAATCCCGGTTCGTCCCCAGCGTCGCGTCGGTGATCGGTCCGTGGAAGGTCACGAACTCCTGCGCGAGGAACCTCGCGCTCCGATGCGGGAACGCGGTTGCGTCCGGGGCGACGTCGGCGATCGTCCCGCCCCACGCGTCGAAGAGCACGCCGCCGGTCTGGGCGGCGAGCGCCGTCGTCGCTCCCCGGCCTTCGATCAGGCCGAGGGCCGCCCGCACCACGTTCGCGTCGATCGACCGATCGAAGAAGTCGGATCTCGCGAGCGAGCCTTCCCGCGTCAACCGGCCGCCCTGCTCCGAGAGACGGCAGTCGTCGATCGAGTAGCTGCTGCATCCGGCGAAATACCTGGCGGCGTCGAGCGGCGACATCGTCCGCGTGAACCGTGACGGCGCATGGCGCGATGCCGATGCCAGCTCGTCGAGATGCCGCGCCAGTCCCGACGGCGGACCCGACCACGCGCCGCTCACCGACACGGACGGGCCCGAACCCGGGATCCACCGGAGGCGGCAACTCGACCAGAGCGCCACCGGCGCCGAAGGTGCCCACGTCTGCCAGGCGGCGACGACCTCCCCGGCGTTCGACCACGGCCATGACATCGAGAACGCGGTGATCGCACCGAGCGGATGCGACGCGAACGTGAACGACGTGACGACACCCAGGTTGCCGCCGCCCGCGCCCCGGAGCGCCCAGAAGAGATCCGCGTCCTTGGACGCGTCGCACGTCACGATGCGCCCGTCGGCGA
>VAYF01000290.1 GCA_005883885.1 Actinomycetota bacterium
TGGGACTCCACCGCGAACGTGCGCGCCCGCACGACCCCTACCGGACCCGTGATCTCGACCTCGAGGACCCGATCCTGCTCCGGGGTGCCACGGTTGATGGGCTCGAGATGCTCCATCTCGTCGTCCTCGAGCTGCCAGAGGACACCCCAGACGCTCGAGCGGGAGTCCGGGACGGCATTGGCCGCGCCGCCGCCCCACGCTCTGCTGTTCACGTTGAAGACCAGCCGATAGCCGTCCAGCCGGCCGGGGCCCACCAGGCGAACCCCCGGGATCGACCCGGCCATCTTCTCCGCGTTCATGCGGTCGCCGTAGGCGAAGTAGAAAGCCATCGGTGGATGCTACGCCGTCGGGTCCTCGCATGCTCTCGGGCGCCTTCCGCGGGCACCGGACGCGGTCGCTAGACTGCGGCGCATGGACGGCCCTCTCGTCGGCGTCATCATGGGCTCTCGCTCGGACTGGGACACGATGCAACATGCCGTCGAGACGCTGGAGGACCTGGGGATCCCCTGCGAGACTCGAGTCCTGTCCGCCCACCGAACGCCCGACGCGGCGGCCGAATATGCGAAGACGGCGGAGCGACGGGGCCTCAAGGTCGTGATCGCCGGCGCCGGCGGCGCCGCTCACCTGGCGGGCGCCATGGCGGCGCAGACCCATCTCCCGGTCCTCGGGGTCCCGATCGAGTCGCACGCGCTCCGCGGCATGGACTCCCTGCTGTCGACCGTGCAGATGCCTGCTGGGATCCCGGTGGGCACGCTCGCGATCGGCCGCGCCGGAGCCGTGAACGCTTCCCTGCTGGCGGCGGCCGTCCTGGCGCTCGAGGACGAGAAGCTCCGCGATCGCCTGTTGCATCTGCGGATGTCGCAGTCCCAGAACGTGCTGGAGCATCCGGACCCCACCGCCGACTGAGCCCCCGCCGGGGGCGGCCGAGGCGGAAGGTCGGTTGTGGCACCCGCCGGTCGGAGAACCCGGGGTCCTTGCGGCCCAATCTTCTTCAGGTCTGCGGGCCGCCCGCCGATGCCTCGGTCGTGGCGTATCTAACCTGCCCCGACTGCATGATGCCGAGCCCTGTCGGTGACGATGCGATCGCCTACCGGTGCCACTCGTGCTTCACCGAGGTGGTGTTCGAATCGTGCGGCGGATGCGGCTTCCGCCAATCCATCCCGTCCCGATGGCACACCGCGTACACCTGCGGCAAGTGCGGCGCGAAGTGCCTGATCCCACGGCGCCGGCTCTACTCGACCTCCACGAAGGCGTTCGGCGTCCAGGGCTACGGGCACACGTATCCCAAGTTCTGACGCATCCGACCTATCCCGAAGGTCGCCCGTTCCTCCGGCCGATGCCCTCCACCGCATCTGCCGCTATCCTCCGAAGCTCCCCGGACCCTCGGATGCGGTGATGATGCGAGCGAAGATCGTGGCCTGCCTGGCCGTGTTCGGCGCGACCCTGGTCGCGAGCCCGGCGCGCGCCACCGCTGCGGATCCCCGGTTCCTCGCCACGTCGGTCCAGAGCGGGGGCTCGGTGCCCGTCGCGACCGCGGTCGGTGACATCACCGGGGACGGCCTCCCCGACCTCATCGTTGCCAACGGCTCGGGAGGCACCTCGGCGACCAACGACACGGTCTTCGTCTTCGAACAGGACCCGACCGATCACACGCTCCCATCGAGCCCGTCTTTCTCGGTGACCCCGAGTGCAGCGAGCAACCACTACAAGGTGGCCGTCGGGGATCTGAACGGCGACGGGACCGGGGACCTGGCGGTCGGTATCCCCGGCGTGGCGATCGATGTGTTCCTTGGGACCGGCACGGATCTGCCGTCGTCGCCCGACGTGACGATCGCCGCGCCGAAGCTGGTCGACCTGGCGGTCGGCGATCTGAACGCAGACCACCTAGATGACCTCGTCTCGGCCGAGACGGCGA
>VAYF01000291.1 GCA_005883885.1 Actinomycetota bacterium
ACGCTGTCCGACGACGTCGACGCCGGCTGGACGATGGAGCTGTTCGGCGGGATGCGGGAAGCCTCCGACGAGTTCGCGTGCACGCTGATCGGAGGGAACCTCGCCCGCGGAGCCGACGTGACCGTCGCGATCACCGTGACCGGTGAGGTTGCGCGCGGGGCGGCGGTGCGGCGCGGTGGCGCGAAGCCGGAGGACGTAGTGGTGGTCACCGGAACGCTAGGCGGTGCCGCTGCCGGTCGCCGGCTGGCGCGGCGCGGAGCGCCCTGGACCGAGGACGAGCTCGATGCGATCCACCGTCACGAGCGCCCCGCGCCACGGGTCGGGGAGGCGCCGGTGCTCGCACGCAACGGCGCCACGGCCATGATCGACGTTTCCGACGGGCTCGCGCGCGATCTCGTACGGTTGTGCGAGGCGAGCGGCGTCGGCGTGCGGCTGGACCCGGCGACGGTTCCGGCGCATCCGGCCGCCGCCGAGGGCGAAGCCCTCGGCGGCGGCGAGGACTACGAGCTGCTCGCAACGATGCCCTCGGCAGGGGCGGTTGCCGGCGCCGCCGGTGAGCTGGCCGATGTGTTCGCGACGCCGCTCACCGCGATCGGCACGATCACGACCGAAGGACTCCAGACGGTCGACGACTCGGGGAAGACGCATCCACTCGAGCCGTCGGGATGGGATCACTTCGCATGACCGATCCCAACACCAGAGCTCGGGCGCTGTCGATCGCCGGGAGCGACTCGGGCGGAGGCGCGGGTATCCAAGCCGATCTCAAGACCTTCTCGGCGTTCGGGGTCTTCGGGATGACCGCCGTCACGGCCGTCACGGTGCAGAACACGGTGGGCGTGCAGGGCTTCGAGGCGATCTCCGCCGGAACGGTCGCCGATCAGATCCGCGCGGTCGCGTCGGACATCGGCGTGGACGCGGCGAAGACCGGGATGCTCGCGAACGCCCCGATCGTGGAAGCCGTCGCGGCAGCCGTGGCCGAGACGGCCATCACCAACCTCGTGGTCGATCCGGTGTTCGTCTCCAAGCACGGCCACATGCTGCTCGCCGAGGACGCCGTCGGAGCGCTCCGCACCCGGATCTTGCCGTTGGCGACGATCGTCACGCCGAACCTTCCGGAGGCCGCGGGTCTCGCCGGCTTCGCCGTCGAGACCCGCGCCCAGATGCGCCGCGCCGCCGATGCGATCCTCGCCCTCGGCGCCGGCTCGGTCCTGGTGAAAGGCGGGCACCTCGAGGATCCCGCTCGCTCGTCCGACCTCCTCGTCGGTCCTTCCTGGGAGGGATGGCTGGAGGCGGAGCGGATCGATACCCCGAACACGCACGGGACGGGTTGCACCCTCTCGGCCGCGATCGCCGCGCGCCTCGCGCTCGGGGACGCCGTGCCCGACGCGGTCCGCGCCGCGAAGACGTTCGTGACGGAGGCGATCCGCCACGCCCTCACCCTGGGCGGCGGCATCGGTCCGGTGGACCCGATGTGGTCGATCGGGCCGGAGCACCCGCTGTGACCAGCGAGGGCTAGCCCGGGCCGGCCATCGCAGATGGCCCCCGCAGGGCGTCAAGGGGGTCCACCACCGGGCCGACCTTGTACGTACGAGGCAACACCCAGCGGTCGAGGCGGAAAGGCCGATCCTGATGCGCACGGACCTCATCTCTGAGGCGTCGCGCCGGCTCCACCGGCGGCGAGGACGCGTGCTGATCGCTGCCTCCGTCGCGGTGCTCATCCTGGGGAGCGCCCTGTCGATCGAGATCGCGTTGTCGTGGCGGCGGGACCGGGGGGACGCGGCGGCCAAGCGGTTCCAGGCGGACGAACAGCTGCTGGAGAGCAACGTGCGTTCAACGTTGTCGACCTACGTCCACGCGTTGCAGGTGACGCGCGGCTTCTTCCGTGCGGACCCCTCGGCCACACGCTCCCAGTTCCTGACGTTCGCGAGCTCGCTGGACTTCAAGGACTCGACGCCCGGGCTCCTGGCGCTCGAATCGATCCGAGCCGGCGCCGGGTCCGCGACGAGCGCGGGGCCGGACGTGGGGTACCCGATCGACATGGTCGCTCCGCGCTCGGCCACGGTCGGGCTGCTCTGGCGCGACCTCGCCTACGACCCGTCGGTCCGAAGAGCCCTCCCCTCGTCGCTCGACGAGGAGGCATGATGATGATGCCGCCGAGGATCGACGTGTTCCGTCGCGTTCGCATGTTGTTGGTGGGATCGGTGACCCAGGGGCAGGGGTCGGCCCGCTGGG
>VAYF01000295.1 GCA_005883885.1 Actinomycetota bacterium
CACCTGGAAGCCCGCCCATCCGACGCTGGAGATGGGTCCCGGGACGCCAGACAGCCAGAAGAAGATGAATCCGACGCCGGCAACGAACACGAGCAGCCGCAACTGCTGGCGTTCCTCTCCAACCGCGTGTCGCCATCGGACGAACAGCGACGCGATCGATGCGAGCGCGGTCAGGAGCAGTCCTGCCCCTCCCACGAACCCGAGGACCGACCCGAAGCTAACTCCGAAGGGATTCGAGGCATGGTCGGAGTTGCTCACGTCGAGTGGGCCAGGCGTCAACATGAACCCCGCGACCCAGAGGCAGGCGGAGGCAGCCCACGCGCGGAACACCCACCGCCAACGGGTCGACGGGATGCGACCGGTCGGGAACAGGAGGAAGAGCAGGGGCAGGAGCGTGATCGCCGCCGCCCCGATCCACCGATCGACCCATTCCGCGTACACCACGAGCGGCAGCGAACCGGGCGCGGTCACATTCGCGCGCAGGATGTAGTCGTCGGCCGTGAGCTGGATGACGGCCGCGACCGCGAGCGCCGAGAAGATCAAGCCCACGGGGTTGCGCTTGCGCCCAGCGATGAGGATCCCCAATACCGAGAAGACGACGAGGATCGCGGATGCGGCGAGCGCGCCGAGGATGACTCCCGTTTCGCGTCGCATCGCGGCGAGCGCGAAGCCGCACGCCCCGACCACGACTACGACCCCGAGCGCGATCCGGGCCGATCGGGGGACCCATCGATCCCGCTGCACGTCTCCTCGCGCCGCTCCGACGCTCATGCGTACACCGTCCCGGTGATCGTCGTGCCGGCGCCGGGCGCCGAGCGAACCTCGAGCTCGCCGCCGACGGCGGCGATCCGGTCCGCCATCCCCTGCAGGCCGGTGCCGTAGCCGGTCGAGGTCGTGTCGAAACCGCGGCCGTCGTCGGTGACCTCGAAACGGAGTTGCCCGTTCCCGTTGGAGAGTCGAACGGTCGCACGGGTCGCGCCGGCGTATTTCGCCACGTTGGTCAGAGCCTCGAGCGTGCAGAAGTAGACCGTCGCCTCGACGTCCTGCGGGAACCTGCCGATCCCGACGGCGTCCACCGTGACCGGCAGTGCGGCCTTCCGGGCCTGCGCCTCGAGCGCGGCGGTGAGCCCCCGGTCCGCAAGGAGTGGCGGGTAGATCCCACGCGCCAGGTCTCGGAGGTCCTCGAGCGCGGCGTTCGTTTCGCTCTGGAGCTCAGCGAGCATCACGCCGGCTCGTTCGTCGTCCTTCCCGAGGAGCGACGCGGCCAGCCGCTGCTTCACAGCGAGCGCCACGAGCTGCTGTTGGGCGCCGTCGTGGATGTTGCGTTCCAGCTTGCGGCGTTCTTCGTCCTGTGCACCCACCAACCGTTGCCGCGAGGCGCGGAGGTCTTCCAACCGCATCCGAAGTTGTTCGGTCAGGGCGACGTTGCGCAGGACCAGGCCGGCTTGAGCGGCGAGGTCATCGACGAGCTTCGACTCGTTCGCGGTGAGCGACTCTCCCGGTGCCTTCTGGACGCTCAGCGCGCCGAGGAGCTCATCGCGATGGCGCACCGGGACGAGCCCGGGAGGCAACGGCTCGGCAGGGACCTCGTGCGTGGGTTCGCCGGTGTCGGGCCAGCTGGCCGCGACCCGAAGCGTCTCGCCCACGTGCAGCCATACATCCGCACGTTTCGAGCCCGTTCCGTCGGCGAGGATGCGCGCCATGCGTGGAAGGACGTCTTCCGGG
>VAYF01000296.1 GCA_005883885.1 Actinomycetota bacterium
GAGCAGGCGCGCACAGCCGTACCAGACGGCGAACGCGAGCGTCGCCGTCCCTTCGCGCCGGGGCTCGCGCGTGAACCACCAGAGGAACGCGAACAGCGCCGACGCGATCGCCATGTCATACATCGCGGTCTGGTGCACGCCGACGCCCGTCGCGATCGTCTCGAGCCCGGCACGCAGCTCGGTGCTTCCGCGCTTGATGATCTCGAGGTGGTTCCCCTGCAGCGCCGCCTGACATCCGTTGGCGCCGCAGGTGAACGGTGGCGCCAGCTTCCCACCGTGGTAGGTCCACGCGAGGATCCAGGAGGTCGGCTTGCCCAGGTGGTCGCCGATGATGAGGTCGCCGATCCGACCGATCGCGATCCCGAGGGCGAGCGGCGCCGTCAGCGTGTCGGCGACCTTGAAGAAGCGAAGACCGAACCGTCGGATGTTGACCGCGTTCGCGATCGTCGCTCCCGCGATGCCGCCGAGGAGGGAGATCCCGCCCTTCCAGACCTCGAGCCACTCGATCGGCGAAGCGAAATCGGACACGTGGGCGATCACGTACGCCACGCGGGCCCCCACGATCGCGCCGATCAGGGACCAGAAGACGATCGAGTTCGCGGCGTCGACGGAGATCCCGCGGCGCCCCGCCAGTCGCCCGAACAACCAGGCTCCGGTCGCGAACCCGATGGCGATGAACACGCCGTGGGGCGAGAAGCCGAACACGCGATCGACGACCGGCCAGCCGACCGAGGCGAGCGATGGACTCATCCGGCCGAGCGTAACAGCGTGCTCACGAACGACCGCGGGGCCAGAGCCGCGCGACCGCGCGACCGAAGAGCAGCCCGCTCGCCACGTCGCTCGGGTAGTGCACGCCCAGCGAGACCCGCGACGTGCCAACGACCACGTCCAGCGCGGTGAACGCCGCGCGGACCGGTGCGCCCAGCCCCAGCTCGCGGGAGGCCACTCGCGTGAAGGTCGTCAGCACCGCGGGGTGGGACGACGGCCACGAGGTCCCCTTCGGTCGCGCGATCAGGAGCCGGGTCCCCGCCGGGTCGGCGTCGGACGGCCGCGGCCGGACGATGACGCGCTTGATGCCTTGCAGCGCCAGCCAGGTCGCGCCGGCGGCGCCGAGCGCGCGGAGCGCCGCTCGGCGGCGTCCGGCCGCGACCAGCACGGCGGCGGCCGCTCCCGCGGCGTAGAACGACCCGAGCTCCGTGATGCCGGCGAAGGCGCGATCCGCCTCCTGGCCGCGGTCGCGGTTCACCAGCGCGAAGAGCTCCCGGTCCACGTCGGGGCCGTCCTCGCCCTTCATCGCACCGAGCCCGATCGCGCAGGCGCCCGCCACAAGCGCACCCGCCCACGCGAACCTCGTCACGCCCATGGCGGTGGATGATGCATGATGGCGAACGGAAGCGTCAGACGGCGGAGGACCCGGTGCACCAGCGGGACGACATGGACGGTGACGGCGGGAACGGTGGTCCCGGCGGGTGGGTCGAGCGACGTGAGGGCCCCAGCACGAAGCTGATCGTCGCGGGCGTCCTCGTGCTCCTCCTGGTCGTGTTCCTGCTCCAGAACGCCGAGACGACGAAGATCCGGTTCCTCTTCCTCGACGGCACCTATCCGCTCTGGTCCTTGCTCGTCGTGGGCGCCGCGCTCGGCTTCGCCGCCGGATGGTTGGTGTCGGCGGCCCGCGGGCGTCGCCGGCTCCAACGCCGCGCGCAGGACGACCGCTAGCGGGCCGCCGCCCGCGCTTCGATCTCCCGCTTCTGCGCGAGCGTTCCGCGTTTCAACGCGTACTGCGCGCCGCCGACAGCGTTGACGCTCGCGGCCGCGAAGGCGCCGACCGAGACGGATCTTCGCTCGCCACGGTGGCTCCCACTCGAGGACGGTGCACGGGATCGATGCCCGCACACCCATGAATCCCATCACGGCGGTGTAGTGCGAACCCTGGCGGAGCCCCTTCTCGGGAACCTTCACGGCGACGATGTGCCGGTCCCAGTGGGGCAGGTTCCGCGGGTCGCTCGTGACCTGCCAGACGTCCTCGGGAGCCGCGTCGACCTCGACCGAGTACTCGGCGGTCGTCATCCCGGGATCGTGCTCCCGCTCGTCCAGCCTTTCCACCACACGACGCGGCGAGGGGTGATCCGGACGAGGGCGTCGGCGGACGGTGCCAGGCCCTGGACGATGCCACGCATCGCCTTGGCGCCCGATCCGACGGTCCCCTCCACGAAGAACTCGGCGATGCCCTGGAACATCGCGCCGACCATGTCACGGGCTCGCCACGCCGAGGGGCTGTCGACCGTGAGCGCCACCGTCGCGTCACGGTCAGCCGCGGCGATCGCGAGGGTCTGCGCGGGGAGCGCGGCGTAGAGGGTGGTGGCTTCGGCACGCCAGCGGATCGGGAGCACCGTGGGGCCCCGCTCGCCGGCGACGGCCAGCGCGCCCCGGCCTTCCCGCCCGATCTGGGAGGCCACGTCGTTCGGCAGGACGGCCAGCGGATCGGGCCCGGTCGAGGAGCGCCGGAAGGCCCCGTGCGATACCGGCTCCCCGCGCCACCGACCGCGGCCCTCCTGCACCCCTTCGTCATCGAGCAGCGCCGTGCGTTCCAGGTCGACGCCGACGAAGACCCGTCCCGGCGGGGTCCACGCGAACGGCACCTGGCGGGCGTCGAAGGCGTACCCGGCGAAGAAGCGAGCGTTCTTCCGGCTGAACCCCGCCGTCGCGCGCGCGATCGAGGTCGCGCCCGCGACGGCCGCCCCCCAGGTCCGTTTGTCGAGCGCGTCGTAGGTCTTCACCGTCCCCGTGAAGGCCACGGAGAGATCGCCGTCGCGGATCAGCCCGGCCGTCGAGCGGTCGACCCGCCACGCCCTGGCCTTCACCGACCCGCGGGAGGTGGTCAACCAGAGCCGCGCGCCGCTGTAGGCGAACACGAGCGGGGTGCAGTGCGGGCCGTTCGGCGTCGCGGCCGCGACCGCGCAGAACTGGCCATCCTCCAGCACCCGCTGG
The DNA here is from genome assembly GCA_005883885.1 of Actinomycetota bacterium. Classification (GTDB taxonomy): domain Bacteria; phylum Actinomycetota; class UBA4738; order UBA4738; family HRBIN12; genus AC-51. Next base: position 2,989 of record VAYF01000296.1, read on the forward strand.
ACGGCGGTCGAAACGAAGCTCACCTGCGCACCTCCCGCCCGGCTCCCGGCGGAAGCACGAGCATCAGTCCGGTCCAAAGGATATGGCTCGCGAGCGGCGCTGTGAGCCCGCCCGACCACCAGGCGAGCGCCCCCCAGGCTGCTCCGCCGACGACCGCCCCGGCCACGATCGGCAGCGAGCGTGAGGGGAGGTTGGCCAGCGCGTATGCGAGGAGCGCGCCAAGCGCACCGCCACGGGCCCGAAGAGCCGTCTCGCCGAGCGTGCGTTGCACCAACCCGCGGTAGAAGACCTCCTCGGCCGCCGAGATCAACAACGACAGCGCGAGCACCGCGCCGATCGGCTCGTCGGCGGCCGCTCGGTACGCCTGCTCCACGTGGCGGGCGAACGGCCCCCATCGCGAGGCGATCGCCACGAACACTCGCGTCGCGAGGAACAGCGCGAGGCCGCTGGCCAGACCGACCACGACGGCCCGGCCGACCCCGGTCGCTCGCTCCGACGCGGGGAGCACCAGGAGCGCGAACAGGGCCATCGCGCCGAGCACGAACGGCATCAGCCGCCACACCGTCACGCGACCGGAGGAGATCGCCCACCACGAGACCATCTGCGCCACGATCCCGACGACGATGACGGCTGCTCGCATGGCTACCCGGGGAGGAACCTCGTTCGTACGGCGATCTCCGCGGTGAACGCGGTCACGACCGCCAGGTAGTAGAACCCCGTCGCGGACTGCACGGCCGCGGTTCGCTCGCCGCGCAACGCCGCCCGGACGACGATCGCGATCAGCAGGGTCGCCGCCGCCATACCGATCGCGATCCACGGCGCGAGGGCTCCCGCCGTGAGCAACGGGTTGAGCTGGGCGGAGGACGGTGTGCCGCCGAACCCGCTCGTCGCGATCGCGACGATCTCGACGACGCTCGCGACGATCAGTGCCAGGGTTGCGCGACCGATCGGCCGCCGCGTGAGCTTCCGGTCGGTCAGGTACCAGTGGCCGAGGAACAACCCGTCGTACGCCGCGCCGAGGAACGCCGAGCCCGCCGCCAGCTGGAACAGCGACACGAGGTAGCCCTGCCGTCCCGTCGCGGCCATCACAGCGAGGACCGCGACGGAGACCGGCAGCGAGACCAACCCGACGATCCGTCCGACCGTCGGCCGCCGGAGGAGGAAGGCGCCTGCCGCGACGGTCCCGAGCACCGCGATCACGAGCGCGAGCTCGGTCACCCACCTGCCCGTGCTGTCGGCCGGCACGGCCGCCGAGGACGTCGCGAACCACGTGGGCCAGGCGAACAGCAGGCTCGCGAGCACGGTCCAGAGGGTGAAGTACGAGCGCTTCGTCTCGTTCCAGAGCGGAGAGATCCAGGTGAGCGCCGCAGCGCCGGCGACGGTCTCGGCGAGGACGAGCGCCAGGACCCCGGCGACCCCCGTCACGTGCGCGATCCTGGGACTGACCTCGACATCGCGGCCCAGGGTAGCGGCCGAGGACCGACGACCATGAAGCGGCG
>VAYF01000091.1 GCA_005883885.1 Actinomycetota bacterium
TTCCTTCAGGTTGTCCTCGCTCCGGCGGAGGTATTCGTCAAGCGGGATCCGGAACCGTTCGATCTGGTCGTCGTGCGGCAGGAACCACGGGACGTACTCGGCGCTGTGTTCCGAGCTCTCCGTGGGGAAGTACCCGAACCGCTTGAAGAGCTCGACGCGCACGCGCCGTCCGAGGCCCTCGGGGTCGGCGTCCACGATGTCGTGGAGCCGCGGATACAGATCCTCATCCGTCGTCCGCTCGCGGAACCCGTATACGAAGCATTGATGGTTGAAGCCGGCCGTCCGGAACGCGATGTCCTCCTCGGGAACGCCGACCAGCGACGCGAGGAACGCGTGCGTGTCGCGAACGCTGTGACAGACCCCGATCGTCTGCGCGGCAGGCCACCTGGATCCTGCCCAGATCCCCCAGGGGACCATCGCCATCGGGTTGGTGTAGTTCAGGAGCAGCCCCTGCGGACACCGCTCCGCCATCTCGTCGGCCATCTGGATCATCACGGGCATCGTGCGGAGTCCGCGCATGATGCCCCCGATCCCGATCGTGTCGGCGATCGTCTGCCGCAGCCCGAAGCGCGTGGGGATCTCGAAGTCGCGCAGGGTCGCCTCGTACCCACCGACCTGGATCTCGTTGATCAGGTAGTCGGCGCCGTCGAAGGCGGTCGCGCGGTCCGGGTGTGCCGAGACCACGTGGCCGGCGTTCAGCCGAGCGACGACCTGGTTCGCCGCGCGCTCGGCGTAGCCGAGCCGCTCCTCGTCGATGTCGTGCAACGCGAACTCGAGCGTGCCGGCGAGCTCCGGATACGAACAGAGGTCGGTCAGGATGTTCCGCGTGAACTCAACACTGCCGGCGCCGATGATCGCGATCTTCGCCATGGTGCGAAGTTTAGGCTGACGCGATGCGTCGACCGCGGTTGCGAGACGCGAGCGCGGTGCGGGGCGTGTACCTGATCGCGTACCAACACCTGGGAGCCCGGACGCTCTCCCTCAGCGCCTGCGTGCTCGCCCTCGGCGCCGCGCTCGTCGCATGGTTCGCGCTGGCCACGCCCGCCCTCGGCGAGCCCGAGGTGCGGCACTGACGTGGCTCCCACCTGCCGATTTGCGGAAGACCCATGGCTCCTCCCACGATGGGCAGCCCATCTGGGGAAAAGGGGAACCGATGGTTAGCGCCTACATCTTGATCCAGACGGAAGTGGGCAAGGCCGGGCACGTGACCGAGATGGTTCGAGGGATCGAAGGCATCGTCTCCGTCGATCCGGTCACGGGTCCGTACGACATCGTGGCGCGCGCCGAGGCGCAGGACCTGGACCTGTTGGCGAAGGGGACCGTGATGCCGATGCAGGAGCTCGATGGCATCACGCGAACGCTGACCTGTCCGATCTTGCAGCTGTAGCCGTTCGGTGATCCAGCAGCGCGTCGTCCAGAGCGACGGGCTCACCGAGGACGAGCGCGCACAGATGCGGGCGTTGTTCGCCGCCGCCTGGGCCGGACGATTCTCGCAGGAGGACTGGGACCGGACGTTCGGCGGCCTGCACGTCCTGCGCCGCGTTGACGGCGAGCTGATGGCGCACGGGGCGGTCATCGAACGCACCCTGTGGCTCGACGGCGCGCCGCTGCGCGTCGGGTACCTGGAAGCGGTCGCGACGCGGCCGGCGAACCAAGGTCGCGGTCATGGGAGCGCGGTAGTGGACGCCCTCGATGCGATCGTGCGGGAGAACTACGAGCTCGGCGCGCTCTCGACCGGCAGACGCAGCTTCTACGAGCGGCTCGGCTGGCTGCTCTGGCGCGGGCCGCTTGTGGTGCGGACCGCGGAAGGTGACACCCCGACCCCCGAGGAGTCCGGGGCCATCTTCGTCCTCCCGACTCCCTCGCTGCCCGATCCCGACCTCGATGCGACGCTCGCGTGCGACCCACGCCCGGGCGACGTCTGGTGACGGTTTCAGTCCTGGCTGAGGGAGACCGGGAAGGGGAGCGCGATCGGATCGACGAGCGGAGACCGGCCGTCCGCGTCGAACCGGTCCATCCGGAGATCCGAGGGTCGCTCGACCACCTCGGTCGCTCCTCCGAGCGCCAGGTCGATCGCGATCCGAGACACGGCCGGGCCCCACATCATCCCGTGGCCGCACGCGGACGCGATCGACACCCCGTCGACCTCGGTCCCATCGCCGAGGACGAGGGGGCCCACGATCGGGAGATGGTCGGGCGTGTACTCGATCGTCGCCGCCCAAGCCTTCTTGAGCCCCAGGCCCCGGGTCGCCGGAACGAACCGGTGCAGGCGTCGCTCCATCGCGCGCAGGTACGGCCAGTCGATCGAGCGACCCGGGCCCGGCGACTCCTTCGGGTTCGACATCCCGAAGAGGAGCCCGCCCTCCTCGGGTCGCCAATAGAGCCCGGCGTCCAGGTCGAACGCCATCGCCGTGGTGTCGGCGTGGAGGGCGTCCGCGCGCTCCGTCACGGCGACCTGATGGCGGACGTAGCCGACCCACGCGCGCCCGCCGGCCGCCGCCGCCACGGCCTGCAGGGCCGGACCGCCGGTGAGCAGGACACGGGGCGTCGCGATCGTCCCTTCGGTCGTCTCGACCGCCGTGACCTCGCGATGCCCCCGTAGGCCGGCGCGCGTCCGGACCCCGACGAACCCGACCCCTTCGCGCAGCGAGACCCCGGCGCGCTGCATCGCGAGCGAGTACGCCCGGACGTTCCGCGGCGGGTCGACCCAGCCATCCGTCGCGACGTAGGAACCCCCGCGATAGCCGTCCGCGGCCATCGCGGGGATCAGTCGGCGGATCTCGTCGACGTCGACCCAGCGCGCGTCCAAGCCGACCGCGCGCTGCATCGCGATGCGATCGCGAGCAGCGCGCTCACCATGAGCAGTGGTCGCGAGGATGACGTATCCGCGTTGCATGAAGCCGGAGTCGGTGTCGTACCGATCACGCTGACCGCGGTAGAACCCGATCGACCAGGAGCCCAGACGGACCGTGTCGGGCATCCCGCCCTGGGCGCGCACCATCCCGGCCGCGCGGCCGGACGCGCCCGAGCCCGCCTGCTCGCGCTCGAGCACCACCACGTCGCGCAGCCCGGCCTCCCGCGCGAACACCGACGCCCACCCGCCGATCGTGCCGGCGCCGACGACCACGAGGTCCGCGCGTTCGCGTGCCATGGCTCGTCGCGAACCCTATCCGGTGCGCGGGCGAACCCGTACCTGATGGACACTACGCTTGCCAAGATGGAGCTCGCCCCGACGCCGCCGGCGCCCGCGGCACGCCGGACCCTCTACGAAGAGATCGTGGCGGTCCTCGCGATCTCCCTCCTCGCGAGCGCCGCGTACGCCATCGTCTCGCTCCTCACTGCGCCGGTGAAAGGGGTGACGGTCGCGGCGGCCAACCCCGACCCGCTGTTCGCCAACCAGCTCCTCGGGTTCGTCTTCGGGTTGGCGCCCGCCCTCGTGGTCGTCCATCTCGTCCGTCGCGACGGCGAGGGGATCGGGGTGATCGGCCTCACCTGGGACAGGCCGCGGCAGGACGTGATCCGAGGGACCCTGCTGTTCGTGGTGGTCGGTCTCGGCGGCCTCGGCATCTACCTCGCGGCGGTGTGGCTCGGCGTCAATCGGTTCGTGATCCCCGCGCCGCCGCCCGGACACTGGTGGACCTGGCCGGCTTTGGTGATGGATGCGACCGGAGCCGCCGTGCTCGAAGAGGTGATCGTCCTCGGGTACCTGGTGACGCGGCTCCAACAGGTCGGCTGGACCCCGATCGCGGCCGTGATCGGGAGCGCGATCCTCCGCGGCGGCTACCACCTCTATCAGGGGTGGGGCGGGTTCGCGGGCAACCTCCTGATGGGCCTGCTGTTCGGGTTGCTCTTCCTCCGGTGGCGCCGGACGTGGCCGTTCGTGATCGCCCATCTCCTGCTGGACTTCGCCGCAGGCGCCGGATATCTCCTGTTCCGGCACCATCTCCCGGGCTTCTGAGTGGATCTGCGGTATCCTTCTCAGCGAGGTACCTCATCAAGACCGGCCCCGGCCATCGCGCCGGGGTTCCGTGTTTCTCGAGGGCTCCACGCTCACTGGAGATCGCGTGGGATCGTGCGCTCCCATCGGCGGCGCCGGCGTTCGCGACCGTCTTCCTCCACGACGAGCTCGATCGAGAGCCGATAGGCATCGCGGTCGGAGTCCAACCGCAGGCGCGTGAACGAACGAACGGTGGCCTCCGGGTACCGGATCTCGAACTCGGCCTTGCCGTCGGCGAAGGCTCGACCGGGATCGGCGGCCGAGACCCCCACCACGTCCTCGTATCGCTCCCGGAACGGCGGGGCCTGTTCACCGGCGGGGTAGTCGCCTCCGTAGCCGGTCTCCGCGCGAAGCTCCCCGTCCGTCTCCTTGATCTCGCGGCGCCACCACGCGCCTTCCCCGTGCTCCTTCGGATCGTGCTGGGCGCCGTTCGACGGAACGAGCGCAGGAGCCTCGGCGATCGGAGCCGGTCCCTCCAACACCGGGAGGTGGAGCACGCCCGCGTCGCGATCGATCGACAGGACGCCCGGCTCGGGCGGCGCCCACGCGTTCGGCCAGTCCGCAGCGGCGAGGTCCAACCGGATCCGATGTCCCTCCTCGAAGGTCCACGAACACGCTTCGAGCTCCAGGTCGATCTCCTCGGTCGCGCCCGGCGTGAGCGGTGTGGGATGCTCGGCGCCGTCGCGGTGGGCGAGGTTCAGGAGGCCCCGCACGACGAGCGACGAGCTTCCGTCGGGGAAGACGTCGCAGACCTTCGCCGAGAGATAGGCGACGGGAACGCTGGAGGCGACCCGGACCTGGAGCCGGGGATGCCCGAGGATCTCGAGCTCGGACTCCAACGGTTCCCAGGTGTAGGTGAGCGATCGGTCCTCGTCCGGGCGCTGATCGTCCGGCTGGACCCACGGCATCACCCCCGCGCAGGAGATCCATGCGGTCGCGCCGACGTCGCCGCGGATCGCGAGCTCGTCGGGGCCGTCCGCCGAGGCGAGACCGCCCGGATCCGCCTTGGCGAGCGCGAGCTCCGTGCGGACGGAACGCGCCGGCGGCCATCCGGGCTCCGATCGCCACCTCCCTCGCACCTCGCGTCGGAGCGGGTCCGGCAGGGTGGAGCGCTGCGCGAACAGGACGATCGGCGGCTCGCGGTCGACCCCGTTGTCGATCCCCTTCAGCCATCGGTCGAACCAGCGCACCAGCTCGGGCATCAGGCGGATGTTCGGCCCCGGCACCGACGTCTCCGTCGCGGCGTGCGCCCATGGGCCGATCAGCAGACGGACCGGCGCGCGGAACCGGGGGAACGACCGGAACGCGATGTTCGTGTATCCGTCGGCCCATCCGCCGACGATCATCGTGGCCGCGTCGATGTCCTCGATCGACTCCCGAGCGGAACCCCAACGCCAGTACGCGTCGCGACGCTGGTGCTCGATCCAGGGAAGGACCCACGGCTCCAGGCGATCGACGCGGCGATCCCATTCCTCGCGCCATCCCTCGCCCCAGATCTGCGGGACCGGCGGGAGCGCGTTCATCGCGGTCATATACGTCGGGTAGTCGACGAGGTCGAGCTGCTTGAGCACGCCGCCGAAGTGATGGACGTCGTCGGCGTATCGGTCGTCGCTCGCGAAGATCGGAACGATGGCCTTGAGCGCGGGCGGGCGGTCGAGCGCGACCTGCAGCGAGGTGAACCCGCCGTAACTGGTGCCGAACATCCCGACGGTGCCGGCCGACCAGTCGCGGGTCGCGAGCCACTGCACCGCGGCGACCAGGTCGCGACGCTCAGCCTCGGTGTACTCGTCGGTCGCGAGCCCGCCCGAGGATCCCGTGCCGCGAACGTCGAGCCAACAGACCACGTAGCCGGCATCGGCCAGCTCCGCGTACCCCGGCCGGTAGATCGCCGTGAGATCGTCCTTGCGGTACGGGAGCGCCTCCATCACGGCCGGCCACGGCCCGTCTCCGTTGGGGAAGAAGAGCGTGGCCGACAGCTCGACACCGTCGGCCATCGGGATCGCCACGAGCTCTCGGCGAGTCATCGTGGCGCGAAGGGTACGCTCAGACCCACGCGCTGAACCACACGATCGTGTGCCAATGCAGCAAGCTGATGCGACCCGCGGTCAGCACCGGCCAGAACCAGATGAAGACCGCGACTGCTGCGATCACGTACGCGAGGACGAATGGCCGATATACGAAGGCCTGTGAGATCGCCGGCTCACGCGTCTCCGGGTTGATCGCGACCTCACGCGTCTCGCGGTCACGAACCACGATCGTCGCGTCGGACGCCTGCCGGCAGACGTACGTGATCGCGAGCACCATGAACGGGGTGAGCGGCAACACGTAGAAGAAGAAGGTCGGTCGGGTCACCAGGAACCACGGGAGGTACTGACCGGCGAAGGCGACGAAGATGAAGCCCGCGCGCCAGTCGCGGAGCCGGTACCACATCACGCAGAGCCACGGGATCACGATCACGCTGGCCCAGAAGATGATCGGGTTCCCGATCGCCAGCACCTGCTCGATGTCGAGCTTGTTCTGGCCGTTCTGGACGAAGAACGACGTCGGCCGGAGATCCGGGATCCACTTCCACGCTCGCGCGTAGTACGGGTGCGTCGGTGTGTAGAGCCCGGTTTTCGGGTCGAGCGCCGTCCAATCGATCCCGCTCCGGTGGAACCGCGCCGAGTCGACCTGGTTCTGCCACCACATGCCCATGTCCCAGCCGAAGTGATGGAGCCACGGGACCCAGGTGAGCATGTACACGGCGACGGGGACGAACAGGAAGGCGATCACGATGCCGAGGGACTCGCGGGCGATCGCCCGGCCCAGGGCGCCCGCCCATAAGCGATCGCCCCGGTGGCGTCGCGCCGTCTCCCACATGAACGCGATGATGGCGGCGGCGAACAACGCCATCGCGCCCGACCACTTCACGGAGGCCGCGGCGCCGAACGCGGCTCCCGCCGCGAGCCGCCAGGGCCGAAGGACGGGCGAGGAGACAGGAGGGTGTGGTGGCGGCCAGATCGCGCCCTCGCCGGTGAGTGGGCCGGCCGCCGCGACCTTCTCGTCGTCCGCCTGCTGGCGTCGCTCGAGCCATCGTCGATCCAACAACAGGAAGAGGAACCCCACCACGACCCAGAGCTCCAGATGGACGTCGAGCAGCGCCGTTCGGGACATCACCACGTTGAGGTGCTCGGTGGCCATCAGCAGACCGGCGACGAACGTCCACACCGGCTTGCCGAAGAGCAGCTGGGCGATCACGGCCGTGAAGAGCACGACGAGCGTCCCGGCGACCGCAGACGTGAACCGCCATCCCCAGGAGTTCATGCCGAACGCCTTGATGCCCAGCGCGATCTCCCATTTCCCGAGCGGCGGATGCACCCACGAACCGACGTCCCACTTCTGCGCGCGCCAGTACTTCTCGTCGCTGGAGTCCACATGGCAGACCTGGTCCGACCACCCGACGAGGATGCACGCCGCCTTCGGGTAATAGACCTCATCGAAGACGAAGTCGGGCGGTTGCTGGAGATGGATGAACCGGAGGAAGCCCGCCAATGCCGTCACGGCGATCACGGCCGCGACGGGTCGGTTCAGCCGCGACAGGAGAGGCATCGGGTCAGCGTACCCGGGCATCCGTGGCTGGACGCCGCCGAGCCACGTCGGGTTCCCGGTCAGGCGAGCCGGTCGCGCACTCGAAAGACGAACTGCAGTCCCTGGTACGTCTCGGTGATCGACGCGCTCTTGTTGTCGACGAGACCGGCGTCCAGCCCGACCCGCTGGACCGCATCGAAGTCCAGGTCGCCGGCGACGCCCGCGGCCTTCTTCGGCCACGCGACCCACAGGCGCCCGGCAGGCGCGAGGGAGCGAGCGAGCGCGGGGAAGCGAGCGGCGAGATCGGATCGACGCGTGACGAACGTGATCGCGACATCCACGGCGCGTCCCGGACGGCGGAGGAACTCGACGCCGTCCGGGAGCGGTGCGAGGCGCTGTAGCTCGTCGACGAAGCCAACGGGCGCGCGCGTGCAAAGCACGCGCGCGCCCTCCTTGATGCCGAGCTTGCGCCAGAGCGGGGTGCCCGAGTAGTCCCTGTGGTCGCTCACGGCGGGTCCATCTCGATCCGGTCGTCCTGATCCGGGCTACGCCTTCGGAGCGTAGCCCCGATGACCGACCGCATGGGACCATCGAGCCGATGGACGGTGTGCTGTACGTCGTTGGAACGCCGATCGGGAACCTCGGTGATATCTCGGCGCGCGTGCGGGACACGCTCGGCTCGGTCGACTTCGTCGCGGCGGAGGACACGCGTCGCACGGGCCGGCTGCTGCAGAGCTTCGGGGTCAACACCCGGCTCGTCTCGCTCTTCGACGCCAACGAGAAGGAACGGACGGGCGAGCTGCTCCGTCACCTGCGGCAGGGACGTTCGGTGGCGATCGTCTCGGACGGGGGGATGCCGCTCGTCTCCGACCCGGGATACAGGCTGGTGACGGCGTGCATCGCTGAGGGGATCGACGTGCGGGTGATCCCGGGACCGTCCGCGGTCCTGGCAGCCCTCGTGGTCAGCGGGCTCCCGACCGATCGGTTCACGTTCGAGGGGTTCCCGTCGAAGAAGCCGGGCGAGCGGATGCGACGGCTGCAGTCGCTCCAGCACGATCCGCGGACCCTCGTGTTCTTCGAGTCACCGCTCCGCGTCCACACGCTGCTGCGCGACATGCTGGTCGCCTTCGGCGATCGGAGGGTCGCGGTGTGCCGGGAGCTGACGAAGCTCCACGAGGAGGTCGTGCGCGGCCGGATCTCGGAGGTCCTCGCCGAGCTCGGTGAGGGCGAGCTCAAGGGTGAGGTCGCCGTGGTGCTCGAGGGGGAGCGGGTGGCCGGGTCGCCGCCCCTCGGTCAGGTCGTCGATGAGGCCCGAGAGCTCGTCGTCGAGGGGATGCGCAAACGCGAGGCGGCGCGCGCCGTCGCCGAGCGCCACGGGATCCCCGCCAACGACGTGTACCGCGTGCTCGTGACCGACCGGTAGGTTCCGTCCGAACGTCCGCTGCGGACATCGCGAGTAGCATGGTTCACACCATGGGCCGCGACGTCTTCTACATCACGACACCGATCTATTACCCGAACGACGTACCGCATATAGGGCACGCGTACAACGCGGTGGCCACCGACTTCATCGCTCGCTACCACCGGCTCCGCGGCGAGGAGGTCTTCCACCTCACCGGCACGGACGAGCACGGGCTGAAGCTGCAGCGCGCCGCTGAAGCGGCCGGGATGACGCCGCAGGAGTGGGTCGACGCCATGGAGCCGAAGTGGCGCGAGGTCTGGGCGCGGCTCGACATCGCCTACGACGTGTACATCCGAACGACCGAGCCGCGGCACGAGGAAGCGGTGAGGAAGATCCTGCTCGCCGTCTACGAGAACGGCAGGGACGACATCTACCTCGGACACTACGAGGGCCTCTACTGCGTGTCGTGCGAGCTCTACTACAACGAGGCCGACCTCCTGCCCGGTGAGCTCTGTCCGATCCACGAGATCCCGGTCGAGTTCCTCCGGGAGGACAATTACTTCTTCCGGCTCTCCGCGTATGCGGATCGTCTCGTCGAGCATTACGAGCGGAACCCGTCGGCCGTGGAACCGGAGACGCGGCGGAACGAGGTGCTGTCGGTGATCCGCGGCGGCCTCCAGGACTTCTCGATCAGCCGAACGACCTTCGATTGGGGCGTGAGGTTGCCTTGGGACGAAACCCACATCAACTACGTGTGGTTCGACGCGCTGACGAACTACATCACCGCGGCGGGCTACGCGGAAGATCCCGAACGCTTCGCGCGCGTGTGGCCCGCGAACATCCACTCGATCGGGAAGGACATCCTGCGACAGCACGCCATCTATTGGCCGGCGATGTTGATGGCCGCGGATGTCGAGCCGCCGATGCAGGTCTGGGCGCACGGCTTCCTCACGGTCGGCGGCAAGAAGATGTCGAAGACGAACGCGACCGGGATCCATCCGTTCGAG
>VAYF01000297.1 GCA_005883885.1 Actinomycetota bacterium
ATCCGGCGCTGGTCCTCATGAGCCTGTTCGACGATCCGCTCGCCCTCGGCCCGAGCCTTCCCCAACAGATCCTCGCGATCCTTCACGATCCACCGGGCTTGCTTGATCTCCTCGGGGATGCTCTCCTGCATCTCCGAGATCATCTGGAGGAGCTCCTCCCGGCTCACGAGGACCGAGGAAGACAACGGCATCGACTTCGCCTCGAGCACCAGCTGCTCGAGTTGCTGGAGACGAGCGGACAGATCCATCAGGCGTCCGCCAGCCGGTCGATCAGCAGCTTCCGCACGTGGTCGGGCACGAGCCCCTCGACATCACCGCCATAGCTCGCCACCTCCTTGACCAGCGAGGACGACAGGAAGGACCACTTCGGACTCGTAGCCATGAAGAGCGTGTCGAGCTCTCCGATCCGCTGATTCATCTGTGCCATCTGGATCTCGTATTCGTAGTCGCTGATCGCCCGCAGGCCTTTCACGATGACCGAGGCCCCCTGCGCCCGGGCATGGTCCACCAACAGGCCTCGGAACGATCCCACCTGCACGTTCGAGAGATCCTTGACGGCCTCCTCCAGCAGGCGCACACGCTCATCCACGCTGAACAACGGGGTCTTGGAGGCATCCTCCACGACCCCGACGATCACCGAATCGAACAGTTGTGCGGCTCGGCCGACGACGTCCAGGTGCCCGTTGGTCACCGGGTCGAACGTCCCCGGACACAGGGCGGTCAAGCCCATCGATCCTCCCGGTACAGGGTCAGGAGGCTGTCTCCGTAACGAAGTTGCCTCCGAGTGGCCCAGTGTACCGGAACCACAGGGAGCGAACTTTTGTGACCTCTGGTCAGGATCACCGTCCACCCCTCGGGGGCAAGCCATCCGGCGTCGAGGGCCGCCAGACACGCGCTGAGTGCTGGGTCCGCGAGCACGTACGGTGGGTCCAGGAACACGAGGTCGTAGGGTGGCTCGTCGGCGCGCCGTCGCCGCAGGTAGACAGCCACATCGGAGGTCCGCACGGTCCCTCGCTCGGCCAGGTGGGAGCGCTCGAGGTTGGAACGGACGGCATCGGCGGCCTCGCGGGAGGTACCGACGAAGGTGCAGGACGCGGCACCGCGCGAAAGCGCCTCGATCCCGACAGCCCCCGTTCCCGCGAACAGGTCCAGGCATCGAGCGTCCGGCACGTCCCGGCCGAGGCTCGCGAACAGGCCTTCGCGCGCTCGATCGGAGAGCGGACGTACACCCTCCGGGACGGGCCCGAGCCGCGTCCCACGAGCCGAGCCGGCGATCACCCGCACGAACGGCAGCCTCGCCATGCCTCGAGGGTCGACCACCCGGCCCCGGCGGCGCTCCGCGGAAGACGGCCAGCCGGTCCGCTCAGGATTGGAAGAGCCATTCGATCGATCGTTCGAACCGTCGCCGGAGCTCCTCCAGCAGGGTTGGGTGCGCGACGAGCTGCGGGTCGTCCTCCAGCTGGGCGAACGCGCGGGCCCGAGCGCGTTTGACCAGATCCAGGTCCTCGGCCAGCCGGGCGAGCTTGAGGTCGGGCATGCCGGACTGCTTCGTGTCGAACAGCGTTCCCTCTCCGCGCAGGCGGAGATCCTCATCGGCGAGCGCGAACCCGTCGGTCGTCCGCACCATCGCGTCGATCCGCGACCTCGCCTCGGTGTTCGACCCATCGGACGCATCGAACAACACGCAGTACGAGGCGTCGGGTCCTCGACCGATCCGCCCCCGGAGCTGGTGAAGCTGCGCCAGCCCGAACCGCTCCGCGTTCTCCACCAGCATGACGGTGGCGTTGGGCACGTCGACACCGACCTCGATCACGGTGGTCGAGATCAAGACGTCCGCGGATCCGTTCCGGAACGCGTCCATCACACGCTCCTTCTCTTTCGGTCGCATACGTCCATGCAGGAGCTCGACGCGGAGATCGGGGAAGACCTCGGTCCGCAGGCGGATCGCCTCCGCCTCCGCGGCTTTCACTTGGTTCCGGTTCGCCTCGTCGATCGCCGCGCAGACGACGAACGCCTGTCGGCCGGAAGCTACCTCCTGCCGAACCAAGGTCTCCGCCGCGGCGCGCGCGGGAGCGTCTCGAACGACACGCGTCTGGATCGGCCCGCGGCCCTGAGGCATCTCGTCCACGACGACGACGTCGAGGTCGCCGTAGTAGGTCAACGCGAGCGTCCGGGGGATGGGCGTCGCCGTCATGATCAGGACGTCGATGTCGCCCGAGCCCTTCCCCTTCAAGGCCATCCGTTGGTGGAGCCCGAACCGATGTTGCTCGTCGATGACGGCGAGCGAAAGATCTCGGAACGTGACGCTCCCCTGGACGAGCGCGTGCGTGCCGATCACCAGGTCGATCGTGCCGTCCTCGATCCCCTCCGAGACCCGCTCGCGTTCCTTGCCGGTGACGGAGCCGGTCAACATGGCGAAACGTACGGTGGGTTCGACGATCGCCGGGGTCGCTCCTTCGAAGAGGGAACGCTGCCGGTCCAAGGCCGCGCGCGGATGGGCGGCGAGGTCGGTCACCCCGCCCATCGGTCGCAACAGATCGGCGACGGAACGGGCATGCTGGCCTGCCAGGACCTCCGTCGGGGCCATGATCGCCGCCTGATGCCCGGACT
>VAYF01000298.1 GCA_005883885.1 Actinomycetota bacterium
CGTCCTGGGTGCCGGCGCGCCGGCGCGGGTGCGCCGGTCGCGCCTGATCGACCGCGGGTTCCGCGGCACCACGCTCGTGGTCGGGCTCGGGCTGATCGCGTTGCTCGCGTTGATGCTGGTCGAGCTGACCACCGGGGCGTGGCGCACGTTCGATGCGTTCGGGTTGCACTTCTTCGTGGGGACCTCGTGGAACCCCGTGTCGGGGCGCGAGGACTTCGGGGCGCTGCCGTTCATCTTCGGCTCGCTCGTCACGTCGGGCGTCGCGATCGTGATCGGGGTGCCGATCGCGGTCGGGCTCGCGCTGTTGCTCAACCAGGTGCGTGGGTCCATCGCCAACCCGCTCACGGTCTTCGTCGACATCCTCGCGGCGATCCCGAGCGTGGTGTACGGCCTGTGGGCGTTGTTCGTGTTGAAACCGATCTTCGATTCGACCGTCGAGCCCTTCCTGATCGCGACGCTCGGGAAGGTGCCGTTGATCGGAGCCCTGTTCCGAGGGAAGGCCCAGGGCCCGGATCTGTTCACGGCGGGCGTGATCCTCGCGATCATGATCCTGCCGATCGTGACGGCCGTGAGTCGCGAGGTGATCGCCGTCGTGCCGCGCGACCTCCGCGAGGCCGCCCTGGCGCTCGGAGCGACGCGGTACGAGTCGGTGCGGTTGGCCGTCTTGCCCTACGCACGGAGCGGCATCGTCGGCGCGTCGATGCTCGGCCTTGGTCGCGCGCTCGGCGAGACGATCGCCGTGTCTCTGGTGGTCGGGAACACGCCGCGGATCGGGTGGTCCCTCATGCAGCCTGGTGCCACGATCCCGTCGTGGATCGCCAGTAGCTTCCGTGAGGCGACGAGCGTCGGACTGCACCGATCGGCGCTTCTCGCGCTTGCCGTGACGCTCGTGATCGTCGCGTTCGTCCTGGCCGTGCTCTCCCGCCTGCTCGTGCGTCGGACCGCCGAGCTCGTCAGTGGTCCTTCCGCGGACGAGGTCGTCACCGAAGGCATCGTTCCGAGGGCCGGATGAGCGCCGGCGCCGGAGCCGTCTCGCTGGGCCCCGTCCGGGGGATCCGCCACGCCAAGGACGTGGGGTTCACCGTCTTCCTGTGGATGTGTGCGGCGCTCGCTCTGGTTCCGCTCACCTGGATCGCGCTCTACGTCGTCTCGAAAGGGATCGGCGCCCTGTCGTGGAACTTCTTCACGAAGGTGCCGGCCGGTCCGCTGAACCCGCAGCAGGGCGGGATCGTGCAATCGTTCATCGGAACCGGCTTGATCGTGGGGATCGCCACGCTGATCGCCGTGCCGCTCGGGGTCCTCTCGGGGATCTACCTCGCCGAATACGGCAGTGGCCGGATCGCGTCGGCGATCAGACTGGTCGCGTACGTGCTGCTGTCCACCCCCTCGATCGTCGCGGGCGCCTTCATCTGGGCGCTGGTCGTCGTCGCGCTGGGCAACTTCTCCGCCCTGGCCGGTGGGCTGTCGCTCGTCGTGCTGATGTGGCCGATCGTCGCGATCGCGAGCGAGGCGGTGCTTCGCCTCGTTCCCCAGGAGCTGCGTGAGGGCGCCCTCGCGCTCGGCCTCCCTCGGTGGAAGGCGATCGTCCGGGTCGTGATGCCGACCGCAGGGGCTGGACTCCTGACCGCCGTCATGCTCGCGGTCGCGCGAGCCCTGGGCGAGACGGCGCCGATCCTGCTGACCGCTCTCGGCAACGACTACATCAACACCGACATCCGGGCGCCGACCGACGCGGTGCCGCTGCGGGTCTACGACTACGCGCGGACCCCGGTCGAAGCTCTTCACAGCATCGCCTGGGGTGGGGCGCTCGTACTGTTGGCCGCGGTACTCTTCCTGGCCATCTCGGCGCGGATCCTGTCCACCCGTCAGCAGAAGAGGATCGCGTGAGGAAAGTGGAGATCGTCGACCTCAACGCGTGGTTCGGCTCGAACCATGTGTTGCATGACGTCAGCCTGACGGCGCGGCCGGGGTCGGTCACGGCGATCATCGGCCCGTCCGGCTGCGGGAAGTCGACGCTGATCCGGTGCCTCAACCGGATGCACGAGGAGGTCCGCGGGGCCCGCGTGGAGGGCAAGGTCCTGTTCGACGGGACGGACATCTACGGGACGGACGTCGACCCCGTGGCGGTCCGTCGCAGGATCGGCATGGTGTTCCAGCGGCCGAACCCGTTCCCGACCATGAGCATCCTCGACAACGCGACCGCCGGGCTCCGGCTCTCGGGCGAGCGGATCCCGCGCGCGAAGATGGCCGAACAGGGCGAGCGTGCCCTCCTGGCCGCCGGGCTCTGGGACGAGGTCAAGGACCGGCTCGACGAGCCGGGCGGACGCCTGTCCGGCGGGCAGCAGCAGCGGTTGTGTATCGCGCGCGCGCTGGCGGTGGAGCCCGAGGTGATCCTGCTGGACGAGCCCGCGTCCGCACTCGACCCTGCGTCCACGCTCCGGATCGAGGAGCTCGTCGGCGGCCTCAAGGAGCGGTACACGATCGTGATCGTCACCCACAACATGCAGCAGGCCGCGCGCGTCTCGGATCGGACCCTCTTCATGCTCTTCGGGGAGGTCGTGGAGTTCGGACCCACCGAGAAGGTGTTCACGACGCCGGACGACAAGCGGACCGATGCAGGACGCCGTGCACGCCATCACCCACGGCGACGCCACCCAGGCCCAGCGCGTGATCGACCTGGACGACTCGATCGATCATCGGTACCTCGACATCGAACAGCGGACGCTCCGGACGCTCGCGCTCCAGACCCCCGTCGCCGCCGATCTCCGGCTGATCTCGGCGATCATCCATTCCAGCCTGCATCTGGAGCGGATCGGCGACCAGGCGGTGAACATCGCGAAGCTGTACCTGATCGCGAAGGATCTCCCGGGGAGCGACACGATGCGAGGCCAGATCCGCGAGATGGGCGATCTGGTCGTGCAGATGCTCCGCACGGCCCTGGAGGCGTTCGCCGTCCGGGACCTCGAGCTGGCTCTCCGGCTGCCCACGATGGACGACCCGGTCGACCGCCTCAACCGGGCGACCCACCTGGAGGCGTTGAAGCTCGCGGACGATCCCGCCGCCCTCGATTGGGGGCTCCACATGAACCTGGCGGCGCGCGCGCTCGAACGCGTCGGCGACAACGCCGTGGACATCGCCGAACAGGTCAGCTTCCTGATCACGGGCGAGTTCCGCGAGTTCACCGACGCCTCCCACGAGGTGCAGCCGTGAACGAGACGCAACGCCGGATCCTCCTCGTGGAAGACGAGGAGTCGCTCGCCGAATCGATCCGATACTCGCTGGAGCGGGAGGGGTTCACCGTCACGCTGGCGGTCGACGGCCGCAAGGCGATCGAGCGGTTCCGCAACGACGATCCCGATCTGGTGATCCTGGATCTGATGCTGCCCGAACTGTCCGGGCTGGACGTCTGCCGGCTGATCCGTCAGGAGTCCAACGTGCCGATCGTCATGGTGACGGCGAAGGACTCCGAGGCCGACAAGGTCGCGGGACTCGAGCTCGGCGCCGACGACTACGTCACGAAGCCGTTCTCGATCCGCGAGCTCGTCTCCCGCGTGCGCGCGCACCTGCGGCGGGCGCGGATGCAGGCGCCGGCGGCCGCCGAGGAGATGCTCAACGGCGGCCCGATCGAGATGGACGTCGCGAAGCACGAGGTCCGGGTCGGCGAGGGGCTGGTGGCCTTCCCCCCCAAGGAGTTCGAGCTGCTCGAGGCCTTCCTCCGACGCCGCGGCCGCCTGCTGACGCGCGAGTTCCTGATCGAGGAGATCTGGGGCCACGACTACGTGGGGGATACGAAGACCCTCGACGTCCACGTGAAGCGGATCCGCCAGAAGATCGAACACGACCCGCACGACCCGGAGCTCCTGCTCACGGTCCGTGGGCTCGGGTACAAGTTCGTGGGCTGAGGCAGCTCCCGGCCTCGTCGTTCATCTTTCGTTCACCCGCTGGACACCTGGGATGGCACCCGGTACCTTCCGCACTCCGGAGGCGCTGGAGAGGGAGGAGCCACGACCGTGCCGTTCCAGGTGATCCCGCGCGAGCTCGTCTTCTACGACCTGCTCGACGCGGCCGCGCGCAACGTCGCCGACGCCGCAGGGGAACTGCTCGCGCTCGTTGACGACCTTCCGCATGCGGCCGAGCACGCGGCTGAGATCCGGCGGCTGGAGCACGACGGCGACGACCTCACACATCGCATCATCGCGACCCTGAACACGACCTTCGTGGTGCCGATCGACCGGCACGATATCTATCGATTGGCGACGGCGCTCGATGACGTGCTCGACTACCAGCAAGGTGTCGCGGACCTGATCGAGCTCCTCCCGATCGACGAACCGTTCCCCTGGTTCCGCAAGCAGGTGGAGACGCTCGCGCGGACGTGCGGCGCGATGGTCGGAGCGGTCGGGCACCTCCGGCATATCCGGAGGGTGCCCTCGGACGTCTCGGTGATCAAGCGGGAGGAGCGCGAGGGGGACTGGATCAACCGTCGCGCGGTGGCCGACCTCTACTCCGGTGACTACCGGGCATTGGAGGTCCTGATGTGGAAGGACCTGCTCGCCCAGGTCGAGGCCGCGATCGATCGCTGCGAGGATGTCGCGAACCAGATCGAGTCGGTGGTGGCCAAGTTCGCATGACGATCACCATCGCGCTGATCGTCCTGGTCGCGCTGGCGTTCGATTTCTTCAACGGTTTCCACGATGCCGCCAACTCGATCGCCACGGTCGTTTCGACGCGCGTCCTGACGCCGAGGCAAGCCGTGGCGTGGGCGGCGTTCTTCAACTTCGCGGCATTCCTCATCTTCGGCACCAAGGTGGCGGACACGATCTCCAAGGTCGTCCACCCGGGCACGCTGACGAACGCCGGGATCTTCGCCGCGCTGGTAGGCGCGATCCTCTGGGACATCGGTTCATCGTGCTGTCGCCGATCGTCGGGATCCTCCTCGCGTTCACGTTCATGACCGGCGTCTACTGGTTGTTCCACCGCTATCGGAAGGTGGAGAAGCTCAACCGCGGGTTCCGACGTGGCCAGCTGTTCTCGGCCGCCGCGTTCAGCCTCGGACACGGCGGGAACGATGCCCAGAAGACGATGGGGGTGATCCTGGCGCTGTTGATCGCGAACGGCCTGCTGGCCAAAGGATCCGATGTCCCGCTCTGGGTCGTGCTCTCCGCGCACGCGGCGATCGCGCTCGGAACGCTCCTCGGCGGGTGGCGGATCGTCCACACGATGGGTTCGAAGATCACGAAGCTCCAGCCGGTCGGCGGCATGGCTGCGGAGGCCGCCGCCGCGACCGCGATCTGGGGGGTGACGCTCGCGGGGATCCCCGTCTCCACGACGCACACGATCGCGGGAGCGATCGTCGGCGTCGGCACGACGCAACGCCTCTCGGCGGTTCGCTGGGGGGTGGCCGGGCGCGTGGTCTGGGCGTGGGTCCTCACGATCCCCGACGCCGGAGAAGTACCGGTGGGTCAACCTCTCGATGGGCGCCTTGTCCCTCATGTGGTTCGTCTTGCTCGCCGCGGAGGAGATCCTCGCGCGGCGTGGCGAGGGCCGACCTCGCGCTGGAAGGAGTCACCGATGAGACTCAAGATCTCACAGCGGACGGATGCGTTCTTCGAGTTGTTCTCGAAGAGCGCCGTGAACATCCGCGAAGCTGTGGCCCTGCTTCGCGACCTCGTGGGTGATTACCGAGACGTCGAGCTGAAGGCGCGGCGGATCCAGGAGCGGGAGCACGACGGAGACGAGATCACGCACGACGTGATCCGGCGTTTGAACACGACCTTCATCACGCCGATGGATCGCGAGGACATCTACACCCTGGCGACGGCGCTCGATGACGTTCTGGATGCCGTGGAGGAGGCGGCAGACATCTTCGTGCTGCACAACATCGTCGAGCCCAAGCCGTGGATGATCCAACAGGTCGACGTCCTCCTGCACGCGGCCGAGCAGACCGAGCACGCCCTCGCAGCCCTTCCGTCGCTCGATCGGAACCGGTTGGAGCCGTACTGGATCGAGATCAACCGGCTCGAGAATGAGGGCGATCGGATCTTCCGACGTTCGGTCGCCGAGATGTTCTCCGGCGACTACAAGGCGATGGATGTCCTGAAATGGAAGGAAGTCACGGAAACGCTCGAGGAGGCGCTCGACGGCCTCGAGAACGTCGCGAACGTCGTCGAGACCGTCGTGCTCAAGTACGCCTGATCACGCGTCCGCGTCCTGGAACGGCCAGAGGCTCGAGGGCCGAGTTGGCGGGTAGCATCGGTCCAGATGGAACCGCTTCCCGCAGCCACCGAGGATCCTTCCAACCATTACCTCAACCGCGAGCTTTCGTGGTTGGACTTCAACGAGCGGGTCCTGTCGCTCGCCGAAGATCCGGGGCGTCCGATCCTCGAGCGGTTGAAGTTCATCGCGATCTGCTCGCAGAGCCTGGATGAGTTCTTCCAGATCCGCGTCTCCGGGTTGCTCGATCAGGTGGAGGCCGGGGTCACCGCCACGACCCCGGACGGGATGCGTCCCGAGGAGCAGCTCGCCGAGATCCGCGTTCGGGTCCTTGCGACCACGGCCCGGATCGACCGTCTGTTCGCCGACGAGATCCGGCCGACCCTCGAGAAGGAAGGGATCCGCCTGGTGGACACCGCGGACCTCACCGATGAGGACCGGGCCTGGTCCACCAACTCGTTCGCCGAGCGCATCTTCCCGGTGCTCACGCCGCTCGCGGTCGACCCGGCGCACCCGTTCCCCTACATCTCGAACCTCTCGCTCAACCTCGCCGTGTTGGTGCGCGACCCCGTCACGGGGGTCCGCCGCTTCGCGCGGCTCAAGATGCCACCGTTGCTCCCTCGGTTCCTCTCACTCCCCGACGGCGAGCGGTTCGTACCGATCGAACAGGTGATCGATGATCATCTTGATCGGCTGTTCCCGGGGATGGAGATCGTGACCCACCACGTGTTCCGCGTGACCCGCGACGCCGATCTGGATGTCGAAGAGGATGAGGCGGAAGATCTGCTCGCGGCGGTCGAGCTGGTGTTGTCTCGCCGGCGCCGAGGGGCGATGTCCGTGCGCCTCGAGATCGAACGGTCGATGACCGCGGAGGTTCGGTCCCTCCTGATGCGTGAGCTCGAACTGACGCTGGATCAGATCTACGAGACGGACGGGCTCCTCGACCTTGGTGCACTCTGGGGATTGGTCGCCCTCGATCGACCCGAGCTCAAGGAGCCCCCATGGACACCCATCACTCCCTCCCAGCTCGTGTCCGAGGACGGACCGCCGGACGTGTTCCGGGTCCTCCGCGACGCCGGGGACCTCTTGGTCCACCACCCGTACGACTCGTTCTCGTCGTCGGTCGAGGCCTTCGTGGAGGAAGCCTCCCGTGACCCGGATGTGCTGGCGATCAAGCAGACGCTGTATCGCACCTCGGCGGACACCCCCATCGTCCGAGCGCTGATCCGCGCCGCGGAAGCCGGGAAG
>VAYF01000299.1 GCA_005883885.1 Actinomycetota bacterium
TGGGACTGCTTCTTCGCCGGCGGTGGGCATGGGTCCTCGGTGCCGCCACATCGGTCGTCTTCAGCGTGGAAGGAGTACGCCGGATCGTCTTCGTCCGCGGCGAGTACGTGGTGTTGGACGCTCTGATCCACTACCTCGCCCCGGCGGTCGTCATCCTCGTTTGCCTACTTCCCGGCAAGGCTCGGCGTGCCTTCCTCGGGGACAGACGGGTGGATGGCGTCTGACGCATCCGATGAAGGAGCCGATCTCCGCGACCTGAGGGGATCTGCAAGCTGGATGGGTAGCCGCAGACCTTCGAAGGCTTTCGCGCTACCGTTCAGCGTGTGCGATCGCTCTCGCCACCTGCGGAGTCGCATCCACGAGGGGAGTCGAGCCTCGTTCGAGCAACCTGCCGACGGCGATACCGATCGGCACGGAGCTGATGAACCACACCTCGAGGATCTTGACGATCACCGCGCTCTCCCTCCGTCGGGGGTCCGCTTCTCCTCGAACGCATCGACACGTTGGCAGG
The DNA here is from genome assembly GCA_005883885.1 of Actinomycetota bacterium. Lineage (GTDB taxonomy): Bacteria > Actinomycetota > UBA4738 > UBA4738 > HRBIN12 > AC-51. The sequence goes on from VAYF01000299.1 coordinate 512, forward strand.
CGAAGTTGACGGGGAGATGAAGAAGGCGCGAAGGCTTCCTTGACGACCCCTCTGGGTGTAGTGGCTCCGTGTCGTACGATGTCCGCCTTGAGCTAGCGGGCCAACCTCGAGTTCCACCGGCCGCCGTCGGCGGTCCGTGTTCGCTGTACCCGAGGAGGTCCACCGTGTCGGTCCGCCCGAACCACGTCCACCGCAGCACATCTCATGGTGGCGCGCCATGATCGCGCTCGAGGCGCGCGAGCTCTCCGTCGAGGTCGGCGGGCGCATCGTCGTCGAGGGGCTCAGCATCGACCTGCGAGACGGCGACAAGGTCGGCGTCGTCGGGCGTAACGGCGCCGGGAAGACCACGACGCTGCGGGTGCTCGCCGGCGAGATCCCGCCGGCCGCCGGCTCGGTGATCCGGCGGGGTGCGGTCGGCTTCCTCCGTCAGGATCCGCGGCAGCATCGCGCCGAGGACGACGATCGCGGGCTCGAGCACATCCTCGGCGCGCGCGGCCTCGTCGACCTCAACCGGCGCCTCGAGAAAGCGCGGATCGCGCTCGAGGAGTCGCACGGCGAACGTGAGGTCCATCGGTTCGCACGCCTCGAAGAGGAGTACCGCCAGCTCGGCGGCTATCAGGCCGAGTCCCAGGCGAAAGCGATCGCCGCGGGGCTGGGGCTGCCGGAGGATCGGCTCTCGCTCCCGGTGCGGGCGCTCTCGGGTGGTGAACGGCGACGGCTCGAGCTCGGCCGGATCCTGTTCGGCGGCTCGGATCTCCTCCTGCTCGATGAGCCCACGAACCATCTGGACATCGATGCGAAGAACTGGCTGATGAAGTTCCTCACGACGCACAAGGGTGCGCTCGTCGTGGTGAGTCACGACCTGTCGCTGCTGGATGCCTCGATCACGCGGATCCTGCATCTGGATCGCGACGGCGTCGTCGAATACCGGGGCACCTACCGGGAGTACCGGGATGCCCGGCGGCTCGACGAGGTCCGGCTCGGCAAGCTCGCCGATCGGCAGCAGCACGAGATCCAGCGGCTGCGGACGCTCGCCGATTCGATGCGGGGGCAGACCGCGAAACGGGCTCGGAAGGCGAAGACGCTCGACACCCGTGTGTCGAAGCTGGAGGCGAAGCGGGTCGAGGGGCCGGCGAAGGAGAAGCGCGTCCGCTTCCGGTTCCCCGACCCGCCGCACAGCGGACGGACGGTGCTCGTGGCCGACGGCCTGACGAAGTCCTACGGCGGCCCGGCGATCTTCGAGGACGTGAGCTTCGACCTCGGCAGGGGGGAGCGGCTGCTGGTGCTGGGGCTCAACGGCGCCGGCAAGACGAGCCTGCTCCGGATCCTCATGGCGGAGACCGAGGCCGATCGCGGAACCTTCGCCTTCGGACACGGGGTCGTGCCCGGCTACTACGCGCAGGAGCACGAGGGCGTCCGCGACGGCGTCACGGTCCTCGACCACATGAAGGGGGCCTCGGACGCCGACGATCTGGCGCTCCGGACCTTGCTCGGGATGTTCGGGCTCCACGGGGAGGTCGCGTTCCAGGACGCCGGCACCCTTTCGGGAGGGGAGAAGACGAAGCTCGCGCTTGCGATCCTGGTCGCGGGGAGGAAGAACCTCCTGCTCCTCGACGAGCCGACGAACAACCTTGACCCGCCGTCACGCACGGCCATCGCGGAGGCTCTCCAGGGATGGCCCGGCGCGATGCTCCTGGTGAGCCACGACCAGGAGTTCGTCGAAGCGCTCGCGCCGGCGCGCATCCTCCTGATGCCGGACGGGGCGATGGACCGATGGAGCGACGAGTACCTGGACCTCGTGGCGCTGGCGTAGCTCGGTACACTCCCCACGACCTCGAGGCGGGAGGAGCGGTGGGAGGCAACGGATCGGCGGCGGACCTCGTCTTCGTGAACGGCGCCGTCTACACCGTGGACGCGACGCGATCGTGGGCGCAGGCCGTCGCGGTGCGCGATGGGCGGATCGCCCTCGTCGGGACCGACGACGACATCCGTGCCGCCGTCGGCGGCGCGACCGAGGTGATCGACCTCGCCGGCCGGATGCTGGTCCCCGGGTTCCAGGACGCGCACGTCCACCCGGTGTCCGCCGGCATCGACATGCTCCGGTGCGACCTGCACGATCTGGATTCGAAGGCCGGCTATCTGAAGGCGATCGCCGCCTACGCCGACGCCAACCCGGAGGAGCCGTGGGTCCTCGGGGGCGGGTGGTCCATGGACGTGTTCCCACGTGGATGCCCGGCGAAGGACGCTCTGGACACCATCGTCCCGGACCGTCCCGTCTTCCTGCCCAACCGGGACGGGCACAGCGCGTGGGTCAATTCGGTCGCATTGGAGCGCGCGGAGGTGTCGAGCGTCACGCTCGATCCGGCCGACGGCCGGATCGAGCGTGACGCGGACGGCTCCCCTTCCGGCACGCTGCACGAA
>VAYF01000122.1 GCA_005883885.1 Actinomycetota bacterium
CACGACGGTCACGTAGCGGGTGGCCTGGTTGATCCGCTTGACGCCGGCCTCACCCTGGTCCTGCCACTGCTGCAGCTTGGGGATCACGACCGTGAGCAGCTGCATGATGATCGAGCTCGTGATGTACGGCATGATCCCCAGCGAGAAGACCGAGAACCGGTTGAGCCCGCCGCCGGAGAAGAGGTTGATGAAGTCCAGGAACCCACCGGAGCTGGCCTGGTTCTGGAGCACGCGGGTATCGACGACCGGAACCGGGATGTGGGAGCCGAACCGGTACAGCGTGATGATGAAAAGGGTGAACAGGATCTTGTTCCGGAGGTCCGGGATCCTGAACGAGTTGAGGAACGCCTTCAGCACGGCGGGATAAGGGTACCCCGGATCACCCGGACGTCATCCACCGAGCGTCTCGATCCGACCGCCGGCCGCCTCGATCTTCGCCTTCGCCGCAGCGGAGAACGCGTGCGCCTTCACGGTGAGCGGCTTGTCGATCTGTCCCCTGCCGAGCACCTTGACCGGGCGCCCCTTGTGCGCGAGCCCGTGCGCGTACAGGGCTTCGGGCGTCACGTCCCCGTCGAAGTAGGTGGCGAGCACCTCGATGTTGACGGGCGTGTACTCCTTCCGATTGGGGTTGGAGAACCCTTTCAGCTTCGGGACGCGCCGCTGATACGGTATCTGGCCGCCCTCGAAGTAGGTCGGGACGGTCTTCCGCGCCCCCGTCCCCTTCGTCCCGCGCCCCGCCGTCTTGCCACGAGCCCCTGCCCGGCCGCGACCCACCCGGGTGCGGTCGGTCGATGCGCCCTCTGCAGGGCGGAGATGATGCAGCTTCATCCTTCTCCCTCCCTGTTCGAGCGGGGCTTCGCGCCACCGCTCAGCTCTTCGACGGTGACGAGATGCCGAACCTTGGCGATCATGCCGCGGATGTCCGGCCGGTCTTCCTTGATCACGCTGTCGTGCATGTGTCGGAGACCCAGCCTGCGGACCGTGTCCTTCTGGTCCTCCGGCCGGCCGATGACGCTGCGGACCTGCGTGACCTTGACCTGACTCATCGCGTGCCTCCGGGCGATGGATCGGTGACGCCGTACTGCTCCTGCAGGGCCGCCGCGCGTGCCGCGCTGGTCCGCTCCTCCGCGGCCGCGATGGCATCCACCATGGGCTTGGGAGCGACCTGGTGGACCTCGCGGCCGCGGCTGCGGGCGACCTCATCGGGCTTGCGCAGCCCCTGGAGGCCGGCGACCGCCGCCTTGAGGATGTTGATCTGGTTGGACGAGCCGAGCGACTTGGACAGGATGTCCTTGATCCCCGCGCATTCGACCAGCGCCCGGACCGGGCCACCCGCGATCACGCCGGTCCCTGGGGCCGCCGGCTTCAGCAGGACGACCCCGGCCCCTGCCTCCCCGACGATCTCGTGCGGGATCGTGGTGCCCATCATCGGCACCTCGAACATCTTGCGGCGGGCCTCCTCGACCCCCTTGGCGATCGCGGAAGGCACTTCCTTCGCTTTGCCGTAGCCGACGCCGACGCGACCTGCACCATCGCCCACGACGACGAGCGCCGCGAAGGAGAACCGCCGGCCACCGCGGACGACCTTCGCCACCCGGTTGATCGAGATGACCCGCTCCTCGTAGGGGCTCTTGTCTTCGTTCCTGGCGTCGTAGCGTCGCATCAGATCTGCAGACCTCCCTCACGCGCACCCTCGGCGACGGCCGCGACGCGCCCGTGATACAGACGCCCACCACGGTCGAACACCGCGGATGCGATGCCGGCTTCCTTGGCGCGGCCCGCGATCAGCTCGCCGACCGCCTTCGCGCGCACGGTCGGTGACGCGCCCTTGACCTCCGCGTCCGACGCGGCGACGAGGGTCGCGGCCTGAGCGTCGTCGATCAGCTGCGCGTAGATATGGCGGTTCGAGCGGTACACCGCCAGACGCGGGCGCGAAGCGCTGCCCGCGATCGCTTTGCGAACGCGCGCGTGGCGCCGCAGACGTGCCGTCCGTTTGGTCTTCGCGTCCATCAGGCGGCACCTCCCTTCGCGGCCTTGCCGGCCTTCTTGCGCACGTACTCGTTCTCGTACCGGATGCCCTTGCCCTTGTACGGCTCGGGCTTGCGGATCTTCCGGATGTTGGCGGCCGTCTCGCCGACCTGGGCCTTGTCGTTGCCACGGACAACGATCTGGGTCGAGGTTGGCACTTCGAACTCGATCCCCGCGGGTTGCGGCACGAGCACGGGGTGGGAGTAGCCGACCTGAACCTCCAGATCCTTCCCCTTCAACGCGGCCCGGTAGCCGACCCCGACGATCGCGAGCCGCTTCTCGAACCCTTCGGTCACGCCTACCACCATGTTGGCGAGCAGCGATCGGGTGAGGCCGTGGAGGCCACGGTTGAACCCCTCGTCGTCGGGCCGTTCCACGCGGGCCGTGCCGTCCTCCACGACGATCCGCATGTTGGCGTGCATGACCTGCGTCAGGGACCCGCGCGGCCCGTTCACCGTCACGACGTTGCCCTGGCCGACCGTGACCTCGACGCCGCCCGGCAGCTCGATGGGTTGTTTCCCGATCCTGCTCATCGTCTCGCTCGTTCCTCGTCCGTCACCACACGTACGCCAAGACTTCGCCGCCGATGCCGTTACGGGCCGCATCCCGGTCCGTCATCACGCCATGGGACGTGCTGACGATCGCGATCCCCAGACCACCCATCACCCGTGGCAGGTCACCGCGTCCGCGGTAGATCCGCCGGCCGGGTTTCGACACGCGCCGGAGGCCCGTGATGGTCCGCTGCTTGCGTGGCCCGTACTTGAGGCGGATCCGGAAGAGCTGATGGACACCCTCGCCCTCGCGCTCGTATCCCGCGATGAAGCCTTCGTGCGCGAGGATGTCGAGCACGGCCTTCGAGAGCTTCGACGTGGGGGCAAGGAGCTCGTCCTTGTACGCCGTGTTGGCGTTTCGGATCCTCGTCAAGAGATCGGCGACGGGGTCCGAGACGTTCGACGAGAACTTCGTCTTCTTCGGCGTGCTGGCCGGGGTCGTCGTGGTCGTCACCATGAGGCCTTGGTCACCCCCGGAAGCTCACCAAGGTGTGCCAGCTCGCGGAAGCAGATCCGGCACAGGAGGTACCGCTTGTAGACCGCCCGAGCCCGGCCGCATCGCTCGCAGCGCGTGTACGCGCGCACCCGGAACTTCGGCTGCTTCCGTTGCTTGTTGATCAGCGCCTTCTTCGCCATCCGTCTCTACCTTCTCCGCTTCCTCAGCTCACACGTTCTGCAGGTTCACCGGCGAACGGGAATCCGAACGCCGCGAGCAGCGCTCGCCCCTCACCGTCGGTCCGCGCGGTGGTCACGATGGTGATGTCCATCCCGCGGACCTTCAACACCTTGTCGTAGTCGACCTCAGGGAAGATCAACTGCTCCGTAACCCCGAACGTGTAGTTCCCGTGACCATCGAACGAGCCCGGGTCGAGCCCGCGGAAGTCGCGGATCCTCGGCAGCGCGAGCGACACCATCCGGTCGAGGAACTCCCACATCCGGTCGCCGCGGAGGGTCGCCTTCGCGCCGATCGACATCCCCTCTCGAAGCTTGAACCCAGCGATCGACTTGCGGGCCTTCGTGACCACGGGCTTCTGGCCCGTGATGGTGGTCAGATCCTCGAGGGCGGCATCCAGCATACGGCCGTCCTTGATGGCGTCACCAACACCCATGTTGACCACGATCTTCTCCAGTCGCGGCACCTGCATGAGGTTGGTGAAGCCGAGCTCCTCCTTGAGGGCCGGCGCGAGCTCATCGCGGTAGCGGGCCTTGAACCGTGGAACGTACGTCGACTCAGCCATCGGGGAGCTCCGAATCACACTTCCGGCACACGCGGACCTTGAGCCCATCCGCGTTGAGGCGGTGACCGACGCGGGTGGGCTCGTGACAGCTCGGGCAGACGAGCTGGACGTTCGAGATATCTACAGACATCTCAACGTCGATGATGCCGCCCTGCTGGAGCTGCTGGCCGGTCCGGGTGCGCTGCGCGCCGGTGCGGGAGTGTTTCTTCGCGAGGGCCACGCCGTCGACCATCACCCGACCCTCCAGGGGGAAGACCCGGACCACGCGACCTTCCTTCCCGCGATCCTTGCCCGAGATCACGCGAACGTTGTCGTCCTTCTTGATGTCGACACCCGGCATGGTTACAGCACCTCCGGAGCGAGAGAGATGATCTTCATGAACCGCTTCTCGCGAAGCTCGCGGGCGACCGGCCCGAAGATGCGCGTGCCGCGCGGGTTCTTCGCGTCGGTCGTCAGGATCACGACCGCGTTGTCGTCGAAACGGATGTAGGAGCCGTCCGGGCGCCGACGTTCCTTCGCGGTGCGGACCACGACAGCCTTCACGACCTCGCCCTTCTTCACCGCGCCGTTCGGCAGGGCGTCCTTGACCGTCCCGACGATCACGTCGCCCACTCCGGCGTACCGACGCGCGGAGCCGCCCAACACCCGGATGCACAGGACCTCTTTCGCACCCGTGTTGTCGGCGACCTTGCAGCGCGTCTCCTGCTGGATCACGACTATTTCGCCCTCTCGACGACCTCGACGACCCGCCACCGCTTCGTCTTGCTGACGGGACGGGTCTCGGTGATCCGGACCGTGTCGCCGACGTGCGCGTCGTTCTGCTCGTCGTGCGCGGCGAGCTTCGAAGACCGACGAACCGTCTTGCCGTACAACGGATGTCGGACCTGTCGATCGATGCGGACGACCACGCTCTTGTCCATGCCGTCGGAGACGACAACGCCGACGCGCACCTTCCGCCTGGCACGATCGCTCGCGATGTCCTTCGTCGACGTTGGATCGTTCATTCGCCCTCCTCCTCAGCCACATCCTTGAGGGCTTGCCCCGCCGCGATCGTGTCGAGCTCCAACTCGATCTCCCGTTCCCGGAGCACGGTCGCCAAGCGCGCGACGTCATGGCGCAGCTCTTTCAGGCGCGCCGTGTTGTCGAGCTGACCCGTCGCCAGCTGGAAACGCAGGTTGAAGAGCTCTTCCTTCGCGCTCTCGATCCGGACGTACAGCTCGTCGTCCGGGAGCTCTCGGAGCTCGACGGCCTTGCTCGGCATCGGCTACTCCCCCACCCTCGTGATGAACTTGGTCTTGATCGGCAACTTGTGCTGCGCCCGTAACATCGCCTCGCGGGCGAGCGGCTCGTTCACGCCCGACAGCTCGAACATGACGCGACCCGGTTTGACGACGGCGACCCAGCCCTCCGGGTTGCCCTTCCCGGAGCCCATCCGGGTCTCCGCCGGCTTCTTCGTGACCGGCTTGTCGGGGAAGATCGTGATCCAGACCTTCCCACCACGTTTGATGTGACGGGTCATCGCCACGCGGCTCGCCTCGATCTGGCGGTTCGTGATCCATCCCGGCTCCATCGCGACGATCGCGTAGTCCCCGTACTGGATCTCGGTGTGGCCCTTGGCCTTGCCCTTCATCCGGCCCCGATGCACCTTGCGGTGCTTCACCCGCTTGGGTGCGAGCATCAAGCCTCACCGCCCTCGGTCTCGGCGGCCGCAGGTGCCTCGACGGCTGCGGGAACGTCGACGGGAGCCGCATCGGCTGGCGGCGGGGCCTCGCTCTCGGCGGGAGCGGGCGCCGGAGGCGCCTCGATCGGGACCGGCTCGGCGGGGGCGTCCGCCCGAGGTGCCGGGCGCGCGCCACCACCGCCGCGCGCACGCGCGGTGGCGCGGGCGCGCGCCCGCTCGGTCTCCTGCTCACGGTAGGGAACCTCGTCGCCGTGGTAGACCCAGACCTTCACGCCGATCGCACCCATCGTCGTGCGTGCTTCGGCGGTGCCGAAGTCCACCTTCGCCCGCAACGTATGCAGGGGGACGCGCCCCTCGCGGTACCACTCTTTGCGGCCCATCTCGGTCCCGCCAAGACGGCCGGCCGTCGCGACCCGCACCCCGAGCGCCCCCGACCGCATGGCGGTCTGGACAGCCCGCCGCATCGCGCGGCGGAACGCCACGCGTCCGACGAGCTGTTCCGCGACGCCCTGCGCCAGCAACGCAGCGTCGGTCTCCGGGCGCACCTCGCTGGAGGCCTGGTTCATATCCTCGACCTTCACGTCGACCCGCTTCTTCGTGTACCGCTCGATGTCCTTGCGGAGCCGGTCCACCTCGGCGCCCTTGCGGCCGATCACGATCCCGGGACGCGCGGTCCGGATGAAGACCCAGATCTGGTCGCCCTTGCGCTCGATGTCGATCGAAGAGATGCCCGCTCGGGTCAGCCGGGAGCGGATGTGTTTGCGGATCCAGATGTCCTCATGGAGGTGCTCGGCGTAGTCACGCTTGGCGTACCAATTGCTCTTCCAGGGGTAGATCACCCCGAGCCGGAATCCATACGGATGGACCTTGTGTCCCACTAGCTCTCGTCTCCTATCGTCTCCACGACCAGCGTCACGTGCGCCGTGCGCTTCCGCACGCGCGTGGCGCGTCCGTACGCGCGCGGGCGATACCGCTTGAGCGTCGGCCCTTGATCGACCCAGCCGCGCGCCACGACCAGGTTCTCCGCGATCACGCCGGGGTTCTGCTCGGCGTTGGCGATCGCCGAGTTCAACAGCTTCGCGATGTCGTTGGACGCGCCCAGACCCGAGAAACGGAGGATCCGCCGGGCCTCCTCGACGTGTTCGCCGCGGATGAGGTCGACGACGCGCCGCATCTTCCGAGGCGACGTGCGCACGTACTTCATGGTCGCGCGCGACTGCGGCATCTACCTCGCCCCCGTCCTTCGCTCGTCCCGCGCGTGCGAACGGAACGTGCGGGTCGGCGCGAATTCGCCGAGCTTGTGTCCGACCATGGACTCGGAGACGAACACGGGGACGTGCTTGCGCCCGTCGTGCACCGCGATCGTGTGACCGAGCATGTCCGGCACGATCGTCGAGCGCCGGGACCAGGTCCTGACGACCCGCTTCTCGCCCTTCTTGTTCATGTCGTCGACCTTCTTCATCAGGTGCTCGTCGACGAAGGGACCCTTCTTCACGGACCGTGGCATCAGTTCCGACCTTTCCCTCGGCGCCGGACGATGTACTTCGTCGACGCCTTCTTCTTCTTCCTGGTGCGACCCTCCTTCTTGCCCCACGGTGAGGTGGGGTGACGACCACCCGAGGACTTGCCCTCGCCGCCGCCGAGCGGATGGTCGACGGGGTTCATCGCGACGCCGCGCACGGAGGGCCGTTTCCGCTGCCAGCGGGCACGACCGGCCTTGCCCAGCGAGATCAACTCGTGCTCCGCGTTCCCAACGGCGCCGACCGTCGCCTTGCAGGCGGAGGGAACCAGCCGCGTCTCGCCGGACGGGAGCCGGAGGGTCGCCATGGCGCCCTCCTTGGCCATCAGCTGCACGCTCGTGCCCGCCGACCGAGCCATCTTGGCGCCAGCGCCGGGCTTCAGTTCGATCGCGTGGATCACGGTGCCGACCGGGATGTTGCGGAGCGGCAGCGCGTTGCCCGGCCGGATCTCGGCGTCGGAGCCCGACATCAACCGATCGCCCTGCGCGACGCCATCGGGCGCGAGGATGTAGCGCTTCTCGCCGTCGACGTAGTGCAGCAACGCGATGCGCGCGCTCCGATTGGGGTCGTATTCGATGTGGGCCACCCTGGCGGGCACGCCGTCCTTGTTGCGACGGAAGTCCACCACCCGGTACCGGCGCTTGGTCCCGCCGCCCTGGTGGCGTGCCGTGATCCGGCCGTGCGTGTTCCGCCCCGCCTTGTTGCGACCCTTGGCGACGAGGGACTTCTCGGGCGTGGAGCGGGTGAGCTCGTCGAAGGTCGACACGCTCGCGCCGCGCCTGCCCGGCGTCGTCGGCTTGTACTTGCGAACGGCCATCGTCTATTTCCCCGTCTCGAAGATCTCGATCGCGTCACCCTCGGCGAGCGTCACGATCGCTCGCTTCTCATCGCCGCGCTTGCCTTTGGTGAACCCGCGCCGCTTGACCTTGCCGTGTCGGTTGAGCGTGTTGACCGACGTCACCCGGACGTTCCAGATGGCCTGGACGGCCTCCTTGATCTCGGTCTTGTTCGCTCGCTTGTCCACGAGGAACGTGTAGGAGCTCCGCTCCAGGCCCGCGTAGGACTTCTCGGAGACCACGGGGCGGATGATCACGTCGCGGGCGGACTTCACAAGCGCTCACCTGCCTCCGCCTCGGCGGCCGCCGCCGGCGACCCGGCGGCCACCCCCTCGAGGGCGTCGAGCGCCTCGGTGGTCACCACGATGCGGTCGGCCAGCAGGACGTCGTACGTGCCCAGGCCGCCCGCGTAGGAGACCCGGACATGCACGAGGTTCCGGAAGGACTTCTCGACCGCGCCGGTCTCACTCGGCCGGGCCAGGACCACGAGGATCCGGCCCTCCACCTGAAGGGCGTCGAGGATCTCGACCGCCCGCTTCGTCTTGGGTTCCTCGAACGAGAGATCCTCGACCACCGCGAGCTTCCCGCTGGCGTGCGCGTCCGTGAGCGCCGACCGCAGGGCGCCGCGGCGCATCTTCTTGTTGAT
>VAYF01000273.1 GCA_005883885.1 Actinomycetota bacterium
CCGACGAAGGGGGAGCGATGTACGGAACGTGCGCACGGATGGTCGTCAAGCCCGAGAACCGCGCGAAGCTGCAGGCGATCTTCGACGAGGAACCCACCGACACGAAGGGCTACGTCGCGTCACACGTGTTGATGGAGAACGACAGCGACAACGTCTGGCTGCTCGCGATCTTCGAGGACCGCGCGACGTACGACGCCAACGCGGACGATCCGAAGCAGCACGAGATGTACCTGAAGTACCGCGCCCTCCTCGAGGAGGAGCCGGAGTGGCACGACGGCGAGATCCGGTCGTTCCCCTAGGTCGTCCGGGAGAGCTCCCATGGCCGACGCGCTGCAGAACTTCATCGACGGGAAGTGGGTCGACGCGCGGGACGGTGAACGCTTCGACGTGTTCAACCCTGCGACCGGGGCCGTGATCGCGACGGCGCCGCATTCCAAACCGGCCGACGTCGACGCCGCGGTCGACGCCGCACGGAGGACCTTCGACGAGGGCACGTGGTGGCCGGGCACGGCCGCCCGCCTGCGCGGTCGGATCCTCCTCAAAGCCGCCGACATCGTTCGCCGGGAGCAGGAACGCCTCGCCCGGCTCGAGTCGCTCGATGCTGGGAAGCCCATCGGCGAGGCACGCGAGGATATCGCCGAGGTCGCCTTCATGTTCGAGTACTACGGCGGATGGGCGACGAAGATCGCCGGCGAATCACAGCACGTGGATGCGGACGCGATGTTCATGGTGTGGAAGGAGCCGGTCGGGGTCGCGGTCGGGATCACGCCGTGGAACTACCCGATGATGATGGCGACCCAGAAGCTCGCCCCGGCGATCGCAGCCGGCTGTACCTTCATCCTCAAGCCTCCCGAGCAGACGCCGCTCACGTGCGTGGAGCTGCCGAAGATCCTGGAGGAAGCGGGGTTGCCGACCGGCGTGTTCCAGGTGGTGACGGGGTTCGGCGAGACGGCAGGCGCCGCGTTGGTCGCCCACCCCGGCGTGGACAAGATCGGGTTCACGGGCTCGCGCGAGGTGGGGAAGCTCATCATGCGGAGCGGCGCCGACACCTTGAAGCGGGTCACCCTGGAGCTGGGGGGCAAGTCGCCCAACATCGTGTTCGCCGATGCCGACTTCGACGCCGCGGTCGAGGGGTCGGCGAACGGCGTGTTCTGGAACCAAGGCGAGATCTGTTCGGCGGGCACCCGGGTCTTCGTGGAGCGCGGGATCTACGACGATGCCGTGAACGCGATGGGTGAGCGTGCGACGGGGATCGTGCTCGGCGACCCGTCCGACGACGGCACCACGATGGGACCGCTCGTTTCGCGTGAGCAGCAGGAGCGGGTCCAGCACTACCTCGAGGTCGGGGCCGGCGAGGCACGGATGGCGGCGCAAGGCTCGACCCCCCGGGACCCGTCGCTCGCCAACGGGTACTTCGTTCCGCCCACGATCTTCGCAGACGTGACCAACGACGCGACGATCGCGCGCGAAGAGATCTTCGGTCCCGTGATGTCCGTGATCCCCTTCCGTTCCGTCGACGACGTGATCGCGATGGCGAACGACAACGACTACGGCCTGGCCGCCGCCGTGTGGACGAACGACGTCAAGAAGGCGATGCGGACAGCGCAAGCGCTCCGGGCGGGGATCGTCTGGATCAACGACACGCAGCCGGCTCCCACCGAGATGCCCTGGGGTGGGTACAAGCAGTCGGGCGTGGGGCGGGAGCTCGGCAAGCAAGGGCTGGACGACTACCTCGAGGAGAAGGCCGTCTACCTCAATCTTTCGTGAGGTCGCGTCCGGCTCGAGGAGCCAGCCATCCCGCGACCACGATCCCCGCGGTGGTGCTCACGATCACGACCATGGCCGCCCGGAGATCGAACGCCTGCGCGATCCACCCGAAGATCGGCGGGCTCCAGACGAACCCGGAGTACCCGACGGTCGTCACGGCGGCGACGCCGTTCGCCTGATCCCCCGGCGCGGCCTCGTCCACCAGCCCGAAGGCGGCCGGAGCCGACGCCGAGATGGCGAACCCGAGGATCAGGAACGCCACGGCCACGACCGCCGGACTGCTCGTGGCGGCCGCGACGCCGCCGCCGATGGCCGCCCCGATCCCGGAGAACACGATCGTGATCCGCCGGCCGAAGCCGAACAGCACGCGCCCCGCGAACAGGCGTCCGATACACAGGGACGCGGAGAACGCGGCGAACGCCAGGGCCGCCTTCGATGCAGACGCCCCGAGCTGATCCTGGAGGTAGAGCCCCGACCACGTGTCCATCGACCCCTCCACCAGGAACGCGAACAGGATCACCAGCGCCGGCACCCACAGCGTCGGATGCCGGCGGAACGCCGACAGCGAGAACGTCGACGGGTCGCCGGCCTGCGCCCTGGTGTTCGCGCCACGTCGCGCGTTCCACGCCGCGGTCAGGAACAGGAGGAGCCCCGCGATCGCGAGCGCGGCCGGGTAGTTGGCGCCCGCCGCCACGATCGCGCCGCCCACGATGGCTCCGGTGACCCCGCCCGCCGCGTAGCTGGCGTGCAGCCATTGCAGGACC
>VAYF01000278.1 GCA_005883885.1 Actinomycetota bacterium
TCAGATCTACCCCGAGGGCCATCACGCGAACGCGGTCGACGAACGCGTGCACCACATGCAGTTGATCCTCGACTTCTTCGCCCGCTACCCCTGACCGGCCCCCTGATCCACCTCACAGCCCGAAGCTCGAGACGCGGACGATCCGGATCTCGATGATCACGGTCGAGCCCACTTCGATCGGGTAGGCGCTCACCGCGTACTGGGGGAACTTCTCGTTCAGCAGGGCGGCGTCGCGATCGAACTCCGGACCGCTCTCCACCAGGTACGCGTCGCCGTACACGATGACCTGGAACAGGCCGTGATCCCAATCGTCGGAGTACTCGTCGAACGCGACGCACACGGCCGGGTTGTCGCGGATGTTCGCGATCTTCCGGTCGAACGCGGAGGCGATCACGATGCGATCGAGGTCCAGGACCGGACAGACCGGGACGACGTGCGGCGTCCCGTCGAGCATCGTGGTCCCCAGTCGCGCCACCCGAGCGCGCTCCACGAAGGCAGCCTGCGCCCCGCCGAGCGCGGACGTCGCGCTCATCCGTCGGTCGGGACCCTCTCCACCATGTCGTGGATCTGCTCGACGATCTCTGCGTTGGCGAGGGTGGTGACGTCTCCGAGACTGTTCCCGCGGGCGACGTCGCGAAGCAGCCTGCGCATGATCTTGCCCGACCGGGTCTTCGGGAGGTCCGGCGTGAAGACGATGTTATCGGGCTTCGCGATCGGTCCGATCACCGTGGCGACGTGCTCGCGGAGCTCCTTGAGCATCGCGCCATCGCCCTCGAAGCCGGACCGCAACGTGACGAACGCGACGATCGCTTCGCCCTTGAGGTCATCCGGTCGTGAGACGACCGCGGCCTCGGCCACCTTGGGATCATCCACGAGCGCGGATTCGATCTCGAAGGTCGACAGACGATGCCCGGCGACGTTCATCACGTCGTCGATCCGGCCGAGGAGCCAGAAGTACCCGTCCTCGTCGCGTCGAGCGCCGTCGCCGGCCACGTAGGTGTCGGGACCGAACCTGCCGAAGTACGTCTCCACGTAGCGATCGGGGTCGCCCCATATCGTCCGAGCGATCCCCGGCCACGGGTGCGTGAGTACGAGGTACCCACCGCCGCCGAGGGGAACGGAAGCTCCCGACTCGTCGACGACGTCGGCGGCGATCCCCGGGAAGGGGATCGTCGCCGACCCCGGCTTCAGCGTGGTGATGCCGGGGAGGGGCGAGATCAAGATCGCGCCGGTCTCCGTCTGCCACCACGTGTCCACGACCGGACACCGCTCGCCGCCGATCACGGTCCAGTACCAGACCCATGCCTCCGGGTTGATCGGCTCGCCGACCGACCCGAGGAGGCGCAGCGAGGAGAGGTCGTGCTTCCCGGGGTACTCGGTACCCCAGCGCATGAACGAGCGGATCGCGGTCGGCGCCGTATACAGGATCGACACCCGATGCTTCTCGATGATCGACCACCACCGGTCCTTGTCGGGCCAGTCCGGCGCGCCCTCGTACATCACACCGGTGGTGTGGTTCGCGAGCGGCCCGTACACGATGTACGAGTGCCCCGTCACCCAGCCGCAGTCGGCGGCACACCAGAAGACGTCATCGTCGTGGATGTCGAAGATCATGCGGTGGGTCGCGGCGACCTGGGTCATGTACCCACCGGTCGTGTGGACGATCCCCTTGGGCTTCCCGGTCGTGCCGCTCGTGTAGAGGAGGTAGAGGAGGTCCTCGGCCTCCAGGTCCTCCGGCTCGCAGGTGGGCGCCTGCTCCGCGACCAGCTCGTGGTACCAGTGGTCGCGGCCTTCGGTGAACTCGTGCTCGTTCCCGCATCGGCGCACGGTGATCACGTGCTCGATCGACGGGCACTCCCGGACCGCATCGTCCGCGTTCGCCTTGAGCGGGACGACCTGGCCACGCCGCCAGGCGCCGTCGGCGGTGATCAGCACCTTGGCCTGGGCGTCGTTGATCCGGTCCCGCAGGGCTTCGGCGCTGAAGCCACCGAACACGACCGAATGGGGAGCGCCGATCCGTGCGCACGCGAGCATCGCGATCGGGAGCTCGGGGATCATCCCGAGGTAGATGTTGACCCGGTCGCCCTTACGGACGCCCAACGAGCGAAGCGCGTTCGCGAGGCGGCACACCTGCTCCAGGAGCTCGGTATACGTGATCGTCAGCGCGTCCCCCGGCTCGCCCTCCCACAGGAACGCGATCTTGTCGCCGCCGCCCGCCTCGACGTGACGGTCGAGGCAGTTGACGGAGGCGTTCAGGTGTCCACCCTTGAACCACGTGACCCACGGCGCGTCCCGCTCCATCACGGAATCCCAGGGTCGGGACCAGGCGAGCTGGCCGGCCTGTTCGGCCCAGAAGGCCTCGTGATCGGCCCCGGCGGTCTCGTAGACGGCCGGGTCACGAACGATGGCGCGGTCTCGGAAGGCTTGCGGTGGTGGGAATGA
>VAYF01000279.1 GCA_005883885.1 Actinomycetota bacterium
GATGCGGCCGCGCCGAGGATCGCTGGTGGGGATGGTCGTGCTCGTCGCCTGCACGGCGACGAGCACGACCAACCCGCCGACGTCATCGACTGCGAGCCCCACGCCCACGGCCAGCGTCCGCCCGGCCGTGAGCACGGGCGGACGCTGGACCACTTACCACGGCGACCGGGCGCGGAGCGGGGTCGCGGCGGGACCTTCATTGGCCGACGTCCGACATGCCTGGACGTCGGCCCAGCTCGACGGCACGATCTACGCGGAGCCGCTCGCGATCGGCGCCCGCGTCATCACCGCGACGGAGAACGACACCGTGTACGCGCTGGATGCCGCGACCGGAGCGGTCGTGTGGAGCAGGCACCTCGGGACGCCGGTCGACAGCGCCACGCTTCCGTGCGGCAACATCGTGCCGACGTCCGGGATAACGGCGACACCCGTCGCGGACCCGGTCGCCGGCGTGCTCTACGTCGCCGCGTTCCTGAGCCCGGCGCGCCACGAGCTGTTCGCGCTCCGGGAAGCCAGCGGGGCGGTCCTGTGGCATCGCCCGATCGATCCGCCCGGCATGGATCCCCGCACCCAGCAGCTCCGGTCGGCCCTGGCGCTCGCGAACGGCTCCGTGTACGTGGCGTACGGCGGGTTGTTCGGCGATTGCGGCTCGTACCACGGGTGGGTCGCCGGCGTTGCGGCCGACGGCTCGGGGCGGTTGGTCGACTACCGGGTCCCGACGATCAACGCGGGGGGCATCTGGGCTCCCTCGGGCCCTACGGTGGACGGCGACGGGCATCTGTTCGTCGCGACCGGGAACAGCTTCTCCGCCGATACCTTCGACCATGGTGACAGCGTGATCGAGCTCTCTCCGCAGCTGAAGGAGCTCGCGTTCTTCGCACCCGCGGATTGGGCCGCGCTCAACACCGGCGACGTGGACCTCGGCTCGGTCGGTCCCGCGCTGCTGCCGGGCGGTCGGATCTTCCAGATCGGGAAGGGAGGCGACGGGTATCTCCTGGACGCGAACGACCTCGGTGGCATCGGAGGCGAGCTCGCATCGAGGCCGGTGTGCGGCGGTTCGTTCGGCGGGACGGCGCACGACGGCCGATCGATCTACGTCCCGTGCACCGACGGGCTGGTCGCGCTGCGGGTCGCCGGTGACGGCCGGGGCTTCCACCAGGTCTGGCGGTCGTCCGCCTTCGACGCGGGTCCGCCCATCGTCGCGGGTGGTCTCGTGTGGACGGTCGATCTCTCGTCGTCCGCGCTCCTTGGCTTCGATCCGGCCAGTGGCCACGAGGTGGTGCGAAAGCCGATAGACGAGGTGTCGCACCTCGCGAGTCCTTCGTCCGCCCCGGGGTGCCTCTTCGTGCCGACGTACCGGACGATCACCGCGTTCTGCCTTCCCGGCCGCCTCTGACAGCAGGGGTGAGCCTCGACCGGAGTTGACCACGTTGACCTTTCGGGCATATGGTCGTTCCGTCGAAGCGGCACGACGCTCGAACTGGAACTTCGTGGTGGGCAACACGCTCAAGTCCAGCGGGACCCGAAGAGGCATGGGGTGAGCGCAGCCATCCTGGGCCTGGTCATCGTTCAGCTCCTCGTCCTCCTGCTGCTGGTCGGCGTCGTGTATCAGCTGTTCCAGCAGCAAGGTCGGATCCTCCTGCAGATGGATGCGATCGAGCAGATGATCCCCGAAGCCGGCGAGGCGCACGGTGCCGAGGCTCCGCGGGGCATCCCCGTCGCGTCCCCGCTTCCGGGCTTCGAGTTGCCCGATGTCGATGACGCGATCGTGCGGTTGGAAGACTTCGAGGGGCGCAGGTTGCTGCTCGTGAACTGGTCGACGACCTGCGGGTTCTGCGAAGCGATCGTCGAGGATCTGGCCAAGCTTCAGCCGCGGTTGGAGAAGCGTGGCGTCGACGTCGTCCTCGTGAGCCGAGGCGACCCCGAGGAGAACCGCAGCATGGTGGGTGCGCACGGACTCGACGCGAGGATCCTCCTGCAGCCCGGAGGGACCGGGATGATCGATGCGTTCGCCCGTACGGGGACGCCGGCCGCCTACCTGGTCGACGAGCACGGACGCGTCGCGAAACCCATGGCGCTGGGTGCAGAGCAGGTCCCCGAGTTGGCCCGAGAAGCCGCCGGGCGGCAGATCAAGCTCGCGACCGAGCGGTCGCTCTCCGAGAGCAAGCTCATGCGGGACGGGCTCCCGCCCGGCTCGCCCGCACCGACGTTCCGCCTCCCGACCCTGTCGGGGGAAACGGTCTCCCTCGAGCAGCTCCGCGGGTCGGAGGCGCTCCTCGTCTTCAGCGATCCCGAGTGCGGCCCGTGCGAGGTGCTCGCCGATGATCTGGCGCACTGGCATCGAAGCCTGGGCGACGAGGCTCCGCCGGTGGTCATGATCAGTCGAGGGGAACGGGAGATGAACCGCCGCAAGGTTGAGGAGCATGGGATCGCGTTCCCCGTCGCGATCCAGCCTGCGTGGAAGGTGTCGAAGGCCTACGGGATCTTCTCGACCCCGGTCGGATTCTTGATCGACGAGAACGGCGTGATCGTCAGGGAGGTCGCTCGTGGGCCCGAGGCCGTGATGGCCCTCGCCCACGACGCGCTGGAGCACAGGAAGGAGGCGACCACCAGGTAGTTCGGCCCTCCGATCGCAGCCCCTGACGGATCGGAGGGAAGCACCGTCGTTGAAAGGGGCGCGTCGATGTACGACGGCCGATTCGACGAACTCACCAAGCAGGTCGGCCAGCAGCCATGGTCTCGGCGGAAGGCGCTCAAGGCCTTCGTCGTCGGAGGCGCCACGGGTGCGGTCGCCCTGCTGCAAGCCCCCTCAGCAGAGGCGTTGGCTCCCG
>VAYF01000280.1 GCA_005883885.1 Actinomycetota bacterium
GGCTCGACCGATTGAGTCCAACCATCCAGCGCGAGTTGGTCGCCATCGCTCGCGCGGTCTCCGCGGGACGGCCGGCGCGCGCGGCCGAGCGCGCGGAACGGCTCGCCGGCATCCTCGAACACCCCGCGGCGTCGGGCTGAGAAGCTCCCGGTCCGGGCCGGGGTGCGGCTTACACTCGGCCCCGGCCCATGGACTTCGACGATCTGACCCGCACCGCACTCATCCGAGGGGCGATCGCGTTCGCGGTGGTCCTCGTCGTCGGCTCGACCGCGGTCTTCACCTCCGGCCATCTGCGGGCCGGCTCCGGCGTTCAGCCGTCAACGACCCCGGTCAGCCCGAGCCCGGTGCAACCACCTGCGACCGGGACGCCGGAGGCCTGGCTCGCGTGGGTGCCCGGAGGCCTCCCGGACGGTTTCGGCTCGAGCATCACGGCGATCCCCGCGATCGGCGCCACCACCACGGCCACGGCAGACATCGCCTGGCTCACAGGATCGTCGGATGCCCGGGGCCGACCCGTCGACCAACCCGTGGCCCCGTACATGATCCCGATCGACACGACCGGGGTCGAACCCGGGTTCGCATCGTTCCTCCCGCAACCCGAACGTCGACTCGTCGCCGGGCTCGATCCCCGCCAGGGGATCCTCTCGGAATCAGCGGCGAAGCTCCGTCACCTCGGCGTCGGGAGCACATTGACGTTCTCGACGGGGAACGACGTCACGATCGTCGGCACGTTGCCGGACGTGCTGATGGGTAGCTACGAGCTCCTGGTCGACCGTGCGACCGCGCGCGGGATCGGGGTCACCCATGAGCGGTACATCCTGTTCCAGGTCCGGCCCGCCGCGCACCCGACGGCCCCCGAGCTGGCCCAACGGTTCGTCCCCTACCTCCCGATCGACGTCCCGTACCCGGTGGTCGAGGTGCGCGCCCCCGGAGAGACGAAGTACCTGCGGGCGAACGACCGGGAGGCTCCGCCGATCGTGCTCAAAGAGCGGTTCGGCGAATTCCAAGCCCATCCGGATCCGATCAAAGCCGGAGCCATCACGATCGACCCCGCGTGGGTGCAGACGCACATCGCTTCGGAGAACGTCCCGCTCCTGCACACGGTCACGTGCGACACCGCTGTGCTCGATCTGCTTCGGCGCGCGATGAACCAGCTCCAGTCCGGGGGTCATGCGAGCGACGTGTCGAGCGCAGGGACCTGTTACGACCCCGTCGCCGACCCGACGGATCCCGACGGGCCGCTCACCGCGAAGGCGTTCGGCGCGGCGATCGAACTCAACCGGGGCACGAACCAGCCGGGCACCTCGCCGGAGCAGCCGAAGGCACTGATCGCGGCGATGGCTCGCTGGGGAATCGGGTGGGCGGGACACGACGCGTATCCGCAGGGAGCCTTGTTCCGCTATCGGGCCCTGTCGGTGACGCAAGACTGAGCGGCGCCCGCCGTCATCAGCATCGCTCCGTTGCAAAGCGAAGGGAGCAGGTATCAGGCGCTTGTCCGCACGTGCCCCGGGAGCCGGGACCACGTCCCGGGTCCTGGGGCATGCCTCCGCGGCATGACTCGCGCGTGGGTTCTGCTCCCCTCGCGGGTGCCTCTCGGCATCCACGAGAACCGTACACCCGGTCGCGTCAACGC
>VAYF01000197.1 GCA_005883885.1 Actinomycetota bacterium
GAGTCGTACCCGCGGGCGAGGTACGCGAGTTGTTCGAGGTCGGCGGATCGAGGACCCGGCGCGTCGTACTTCCGGGCGATCACGGGCTCGAGATAGGCGCGGAGACGCTCCAGCTGCGCGGCGGGGGCCATCGTCCCTTCGTCCCGGCAGCCGTCCAGCGCGGACCGGAGGTCGCGGATCCCATCGCCGGCGCCCTTCGGGACGGCGACCGGCTCTTCGAGGAAGCGGCGCAGGGGCGTGGACGGATCGTCGGATCCCGTGAGACCCAGGCCGTTCATCACGGTGCGCGCCGCCGTCGGGCCGATCCCCTCGGGCAGCTGCAGGACCCGGAACCACGCGACCTCGTCCAACGGGTTCTCGAGGATCCGCAGCAGCGCGAGCGCGTCCTTCACGTGCGCGGCCTCGAGGAACTTCAACCCGCCGTACTTCACGAACGGGATGTTGCGACGGAGGAGCTCGATCTCCACGCGATCGGAATGGTGCGCTGCGCGGAAGAGCACGGCCTGTTCCTTCAGCGGCACGCCGCGCTCGCGGTGTTCGAGGACCGAGCGACAGACCGCTTCCGCCTCGTCGGCATCGTCCACGCATGCGCTCAATGCCGGGCGCTCGCCGTCCGTGCGATCGGTCCAGAGCGACTTGTCGTGGCGTTCCGCTGCGAGCGAGATCACCGCGTTCGACAACCGGAGGATCGCCGTGGTCGAGCGGTAGTTCCGTTCGAGCTTGACGACCGTGGCCCCGGGGAACCGCTCCGGGAACTCCAGGATGTTGCGGACGGTCGCCGCGCGGAACCCGTAGATCGCCTGGGCGTCGTCGCCCACGACCGTCAGGTTGCGGTTCGGTCCGGCGGGCCGCATCGACATGAGGATGTCGGCCTGGATCGCGTTCGTGTCCTGGTACTCGTCCACGAGGACGTGGTCGAACAGCTGCGCGAGCTGCGGTCCGGTCACCGGTGATCCGGCGAGCGCCTTCCAGAACAGGAGCAGGTCGTCGTAGTCGAGGGTCTGCTGGGCGCGCTTGCGCTCGATGTACGCGCGGAAGATCAGGCGGATCCCGTCCACATCGTCGACGCACCACGGGTACCACCGTTGGACGACGTCGTCGAGCTTGACCCCTGCGTTGACGACGCGCGAGTGGATCGCCGCGAGCGTGTCCTTGCGCGGGAAGCGCCGACCGCGCGTCGCGAACCCGAGCTCTTCCCGCAGGAGGTTCATCACGTCGGCACCGTCGGCCTGATCGAGGACGGTGAACGCGGGGGACAGGCCGAGCGCGCGGCCGTTGATCCGCAGGAGCCGGTTCGCGACCGCGTGGAAGGTCCCGCCCCAGACGCGACCCGCGTCGGCGCGCCCGGTCATGCGCTGCGCCCGGTCGACGAGGTCCTTCGCCGCGCGCCGGCTGTAGGTGAGCAAGAGGATCCGTTCCGGCGGGACCGCGCGCTCGGTGACGAGCCAGGCCACCCGAGCGGCGAGCGTCGTCGTCTTCCCGGTGCCGGCGCCCGCCACGATCAGCAGTGGCCCGTCGCCGTGCGTCGCTGCCGCCCGCTGTTCCGGGTTGAGCTCACCCGTGTCGAACAGGTGTTCGAGGAGTATAGGACCCACGGGGGCGCTGAGGAAGGACCGGTCGGTCAGGCGGTGCGGAGGGCGCGGGCGGCCGCCGCCCGGTCGAACCCGAGCTGTTCGGCACGCCGAAGGTAGGCGGCGGCCGCCCGCGCCAACGCCTCGTCGGGCGCGGCCGGGCGCTCGGGAAGTACGTCGCCGACGAACGTCCCCGCCCGGCCGCGCCCGACGATCCAACCTTCGTCCTCGAGCGCGCGGTAGGCACGGGCAACGGTGTTCGGCGACAATCCGAGCTGATCGGCGCAGACCCGGACCGGGGGGATCCGGTCGCCCGGGAGCAGCGAGCCGCGCCGGATCAGCGACGCGACTTGATCGCGGACCTGCTCGTACGGACGGCCGCGGCCGTCACGGATCTCGAATCGGAAGCGCTCCATCCGTGAGCGCTCAGCCGCCGGCCGTCGCGAGCGCTTCTCGCACCGGCTCGGCGCCGAGGAACGACGCCGCGTGCTCCGGCGTGAGGGTGGCGGCGTAGGTTCGGATCACGTCCGCCGCCTCCGCGTAAGCGGTCGCCGCCCCGTCGTCGTCGCCGGTCGCGTACCGGGCCCGTCCGAGCGCGACCCGATGCTGCCAACGGAGAGAGGGCGTCCCGAGCGCGTCCGCGCCCGCGACGGCCGCCTGGAGTTCGGCGATGCCTTCGTCCACCCGCCCGAGCGTGAGGAGCGCCTCGCCCAGGATCGTTCGAGACATCTCGGCATACTTCCGCCGGTGGATCCACCGCGCGCGCTCGATCGCGTCCGTGGCCGCATCCACGGCCGCCTCCGGTCCCTCGGCTTGTCGCGCGAGCTCGGCGCGGACGAAGGCGAGCCGGCATCCTCCGAGCCACGGTCTCCACGCGGAGCCGTTGATCGCCTCGTCCCAGAGCTTCGGCCACTCCCGTTCGACGCGGCCGACCTCGCCCTGCATCAGATCGGTGACGAGCAGGTCGATCCGTCCCTGCATCCCGGGCATCCCGTACTCGCCCTCGCGACCGACGACCTCGAGGGCACGTTCGTTCCGGCTGCGCGCCTCGTCGAGCAGGTAGAGGTCTCGGAAGTTCTGCGTCGAATAGTTCAAGGACGGGGCCGCGAACCTTGGGCGCCCGATACGTTCGGCCGTCTCGATCAT
>VAYF01000123.1:0-11546 GCA_005883885.1 Actinomycetota bacterium
TCCACAGGAGGCCGAGCCCGAAGGCCGCACCGACCTGCGAGTACGTTCCGATGCCCGACGGATCGTCGTCGGCCGCGCCCGTTACGAAGGCGGGGCCCAGCCGCGAGAAGTATCCGAACCCGCGGATCCGTCCGCGACGCCCAGGATCCCTGGTTCGGACGGCCATAGACGAAGCGTACGCCCGAACCGGGATGCGGCTGCGATGCGCCGGCGTGAGGTTACGGTTCGATGAGCGTGATCTTCGTGCCGTTGCTGTCGCCGTCCGGATCGTGGTTGTCGGACGGCTTGTAAGCGCCCACGGCCGACACGACCTTCGTGACGGTGAACACGATCGAGAGCTTCGACTTCGCGAGCTTCCGACCGATCCGGCAGAGACCGCTCGCGTTGGTCGTGCAGGTGCTCGTGGTGCCGTTCGGCCACTTCCCGGTCACGACGGCGCCGGCGACGACGGTCTGATCGTGGTCCTCGACCAGGATCCGCACCTGTGCGCGCCATCCGGCGGCCAACAGCGCGCTGGTGTCGTCCAGATCGCCGATGTGCACGGTGGGTGATGGGGGAGGAGGCGGCGAGGTCCCGACGGGTCCATGGAACAGGTCGATCGAGAACGAACCGCCCTTTCCGAGGTTCGGGTCACCCGCGTACGGCGTGACGCGGATCGTGTACGTGCCGGCGAGCGTGGGGATGGCATGCAACGTTTCCTGACGGCCCGCGCTGCATTCGTTGCCGGCCGCGCAGATGCTCTCCGTCACGAGGAATCCGTTCGGGTCGAAGAGCTGTGCGTCGAGGTCCGGGCTCCACTCGTAGAGGAGGCAACCCAGAGGTCCGAGGTCGAGGGTGCAGATGGGTGCCCCGTTCAGCGTGATCGTCGCGGCGATCGGCACCCCGAGGTCCCCGGCGGTCAGGGTGAACGTGGTGTTCGACACCGACGAGTCGGCGACCGTGGCGCTGATGTGTTGGTGGGCGGGGAACGGTGTCTGCCCCGAGCCGCCTGCGGCAGCGGCCACCGCCGCGTATCCGTCGAGCAGACCGGATCCCCACTCGTTGTCCTTCCCGGCAGGACCCATGTCGAGTGCGGTGTTCGCGAGGTCGTTCCGGACGTTCGTCTGCGTCCACGCCGGCTGCTTCTGTCGGAGCAGGGCCGCGACGCCCGACACGTAGGGGGTCGCCATCGACGTCCCGCTCTCCGTGACGTAGTCCGACGCCGAGCCGGCGAGCGCCGCGCCGATATTCACGCCGGGGGCGACGATGTCGGGCTTCACCCTGTTGTCCAGGGTCGGTCCACGGCTCGAGAACCACGCGAGGAAGGGGCCCTGGGCGCCGTACTGCGGAACGGTCGAGGACCAATCCGCCGTCGCGCCGACCGTCAGCGCTTGCACGGCCGAGCCGGGCGAGGTGATCGTCCCAGGAAGGTCGCCGCCGTTCCCCGCGGCCGCGACGACGATCTTCCCCTTGGTAACGACCGCGGCGTCCACCGCTTGCGACAGCGCGTCCAGGCCGTCCGAGGGCACGTCCGATCCCAGGCTGAGCGAGATCACGTCGACGCTCGGCCGACTTGCGCACCACTGGATCCCGAGGACGCCGAGCGAGTCGTCGCCCGAACCGGTGGCATCGAGGACCTTCGCGGCAGAGAGGTCTGCGCAGGCGCGACGCCTTTCATCAGGCCGGCGATGGGACCCGGACCGACCCCGTCGCCAACCGCGATCGACGCGACGTGCGTGCCGTGGC
Source organism: Actinomycetota bacterium (assembly GCA_005883885.1). Lineage (GTDB taxonomy): Bacteria > Actinomycetota > UBA4738 > UBA4738 > HRBIN12 > AC-51. Next base: position 1,726 of record VAYF01000123.1, read on the forward strand.
CCTGGTCGTCGTACGGGGTGGGTCTGCCGTTGACGTCGTCGACCCAGGGGATCGGCGGCTTCGAGTCGAGCTGCTCATGGTTCGGGTCGACGCCGGTGTCGACCACACAGGCCTCCGTGCCGGCCCCGGTCGCCGAGAGGTTGCTCTGCGCTGCCGTCGCGCCGAAGTCACGGTTCGCGGCGTCATCGAGCGCGTGGATCGCGAAGTTCTCCTCCACGCGGACGACGCCCGGCCGATGCGCCATCGAGCGGACCTGTCCGGGTGTCAGGTGGGCCGCGAACCCGGGGATCAACGAGAACGACGTGTCCACGTGTCCGAGAGCCCGGCGAGCACCTCGCATCGCGCCGCCGGTGGCGAAGGTGGCGACGACGTCGATCCGGTGCGTGGGGCTCGCGTGCGTCAGCTCCGCATCGAGCCCGTCCGAGAGATGGTCATGGTTCCGATCGGCGAGGGCGTGCCCATGGTTCGATGCATGGTGGGAAGCGTGAGGGGCCGCGGACGCCGGCGCCCCGATCGGGACGGCGAGCATCCCCACGGTCACGAGCAACGCAAGACCGCGCCGCTTCACCCTGTTCTGCATGGATCCGAGCCCCTCGGGACGAAAGAGGCTCCAGTGTCCCCCGACCGGTCGAGGCAGCGCAATCCGTCGATGGTCGCGGTCACCGATCGCGCCCGAGGGGCGCCGATCGGGGGACATCGCCTCGGCCGTTTCTGGCCGAAGGCTAGTTGCCGTGCTCGTACTTGAACGAGATGGCGACCCTGGCCCGGTAGTGCGTCACGTGCCCGTCATCGATCGTGACGTCCAGCTTGACGACCTCGCCGATCCGGAGATCCCGGAGCGTGGCGGCTGCGGTCTCCACGGCGTGCTTCGCGGCGTCCTCCCACGACTCGGTGCTCGTCCCGATCACCTCGGTGACCCGGTAGATGCTCTCGCTCATGGCACCCTCCCTCGACGACGAAGGCTCATCCTCGCATGAGTGCGCCGCGGACGTCCGTACACTCGATCCATGTCCGCCCCGACGACGACCGTGTACGAACGCGTGGGCGGGTTGCCTTTCTTCGAGCGCCTCGTCGACCGGTTCTACGAGGGCGTCGAGGGCGATCCGGTGTTGCTGCGCCTGTACCCCCATCCGGAGGACCTCGCGCCTGCCCGGCGGCACCTCTCGCTGTTCCTCGCGCAGTACTGGGGCGGGCCGACGACCTACTCCGACGAGCGAGGGCACCCGAGGCTCCGGATGCGTCACGCCCCGTTCGCGATCGGTCCTGAGGAGCGAGACCACTGGCTCGGCCACATGCGAGCGGCGGTCGCGTCGCTGGAGCCGGAGCCGGACATCCGACGCGCGCTCGAGGGGTACCTCGAGACGGCCGCCGAGTCGATGCGGAACCGCTTCTGAGATCAGGTCCTGCTGAGCCCCGGAGGGATCGAGCCCATCCTGCCGGCCTGGTAGTCCTCGATCGCCTCGATGATCTCTTCCTTCGTGTTCATCACGAAGGGGCCGTACCACGAGACCTGCTCCCGGATCGGGAGGCCACCGAGCAGCAATACCTCCAGTCCGGCGAGGTCCTTCTCGCCCTGCGACCGGTCCGACCCGAGCTCGATCGCGGCACCGCTTCCGAACACGGCGAGCTGACCCTCGTGGATCGCCCGACGCTCGGCTCCGACGCTTCCACGGCCGGAGAGCACGTAGGCGAGGGCGTTGAACTCGGGACGCCATCTCGTCCGTAGTCGAGCGCCGGGCGCCAGGGTCGCATGCGCGTAGGTGATCGGCGTCCGTGTCACTCCGGGCCCGCTCATGCCGCCGAGGTCGCCGGCGATCAGCCGGACGACCGCGCCGGCGTCCTCGGACGTCACGAGCCCGACCTGCGTCGGTTCGAGGTCCTGATAGGCCGGGGGCGTCCACTTCTCCGCCGCGGGGAGGTTCACCCACAGCTGGACGCCGTGGAAGAGTCCGCCGCCCTGCAGCAGGTCCTCCGTCGGCATCTCGCTATGGACGACGCCGGAGCCGGCGGTCATCCACTGGGTGGCGCCGTCGGTGATGATCCCACCCCCGCCGTAGGAGTCACGGTGACGGATCTTGCCGTCCATCATGTAGGTCACGGTTTCGAAGCCTCGGTGGGGATGGTCGGGCGCTCCCTTGGCCTCGCCGGGCGCGTACTCCACCGCTCCCATGTGATCGAGCATCAGGAACGGGTCGGCGATGCTGAGGTCGATGCCTGCGGTCGCCCGCCGGACCTTGAACCCCTCACCTTCGAGGAACGACGGCGCGTCGACGACGTCGAGGACCGGGCGGGCGGGCTCGCTCTCCGCAGGATCGACGCGCGGAAGGATCGTCGTGTCGGCGGGCGTCAGTGCGGGCATCGCGGAGCCTCCGTTCGGTCTGTGACCCGCGGAACGGCCCGCAGGGCCTTTCGTATTCCCGTCAGGTGCCTCATGTGCGTCTGCCGCGGGCGCCGCCGCCGATGAGCCCGATGTCGATCAGCACGCCGACGACGATCACCAGCGTGCCGGCCGCGGTGATCGATCCGCTCGCGGTCGATAGGTCGTTGCGTGCAACCGCGTAAGCCAGCGTCGTGGTCGGCGCGACGAAGAAGCCGAGGGTCGGCCAGAACCAACCCCCATACGCGGTGGCCAGGTAGTGGGTGAAGAGCCACAGCACGAAGACCACGAACCGCGGCGTGATGAGCGCCATGATGGCGAACAGGCAGCCCATTCAAACCTCCTCTCCTCGGGGGGGCGCGACCGCCGCGACTTCGTCGCGGCGGTCGCGCCGCAGTAGGACGACGTACCCGACGATCGCGATCGTCGCGAACGAGAACCATTGAAGTGCGTACGACAGGTGGGGTCCGTTCGTTATCGGTGGGAACGGCGGCAGCTCCGGCAGCGCACCCTGCTGCGATGGGCGTTGGGTCTGCAGGAGCAGGTAGACGGGCACGATCGGATACGGGAGCTGCGCTCCGATCTGTCCCAGGTCGACCTTCGTGATCCGCTGCACGGGTGACGGCGTCCCCGTTGGCGCCGCGACCGCGTCCGGCGGGAACAGGACCCCCTCGACGGTGGCCGTCCCCGTCGGCGCCGCCGCGCCGCCGGTGACTGGGGCGTCTTGGTCCAGGGGGATCCAGCCGCGATCCACCACCAGGCCCGTCCCGTCGGCCATTCGGAGCGGCGTCAACACCTGGTCCCCTGGCTCACCCTCGGCCGACGATCTCCCGTACAGGAGCACCTCGTGCGCCGGGTCGTAGGTCCCGGTTGCGAGGGTGGAGCGGAAGCGGAGCGACGTGGGGTCGCTCGTTCCGGCGAGCAGGACCGGCAATGGGCGAGGAGCCGCGGCTTGCGCGGCAGCGATCCCGGCGTTCGCTGCCTTCCGACCGCGGAGGCGGTCGAGCTGCCAGAAGCCCAAGCGGATGCAGGTGAGAACGATGACGACGGTGACGGCGGTCAGCACGATCGTTCGGAGACGAGGCGGCTGCACGCTCAGGTCCCCTTGGTCTCTTGGATGGTGTTGCCGCCGTCGACCACGATGAGCGCGCCGGTCACGTAGCTCGCGCGTTCGCTCGCGAGGAAGGCGATCACCTCGGCGACCTCTTCAGGCGTTCCGGAGCGACCGACGGGTGTGTGTACCCCTGCGGCGGCCTCCTCGGGGAGCTGAGACCCCGTGGCGATCCACCCGGGAGCGACGGAGTTCACCGTGACGCCCGTATGGCCAACCTCGAGCGCGACGGTTCGCATCAACCCATCCATGCCGGCCTTGGCCGCCGCGTAACCGGCCGAACCGAGGTTCGTCGCGACCGATCCCGTGACGGAAGAGACCATCACCACGCGGCCCCAGCCGCGTTGGACCATCCCGGGGACCGCGGCCCGCGTGACCGCGTAGGCGGTGTCGAGATTGAGCCGCAGGTCGAGGTCCCAGTCCGCATCGGAAAGATCGAGGAACGGCCCTCCAGGCTGTCCATCCATCCCGACGTGCACCATGCCCGCGTTGTTGACCAGAACGTCGATCCGGCCGAAGGCCTCGACCACCGCATCGACCATCTCACGCACCTGTGCGCGGTCCGTGAGGTCGGCGATGAATCCGGCGGCTCGCATGTGGCCGCCGTGCAGCTCCGCCGCCCGATCATGGATACGGTCCGTGGTCGAACACAGCGCGACGGCGGCTCCCTCCCGCCCGAGGATCTTCGCCGTCGCGAACCCGATCCCGGTGGGGGAGCCGGCTCCGGTGACGAGCGCCACCCTGTCCGCGAGCTCGGCGTCCATAGGGGCCGAAGCGTACCGTCCGACTCGAGCCACAGCTCAACCCGCCTGCGATCGAGCCGATGGTGAACGCAAGACGGCGCGGCGGGGCCGTCGCCCCCGAGCGGATCGCGACGGCCCGCCACGACGGCCGCGCTCGCCGGCCGCGTCGCCCCTTCGTATCGGCTTGCATCGGCTAGGCTCCGCAGCCGATGGTGGCACCTTCCCGATTGCTCGACCTGCAAGCGATCGATACGGCGATCGATCGGCTCGATGCACGCAAGCGGGCACTCGAGGGCGAGGGAGAGCTCGCGGCGGCGCGCGCCCAGGCGGAGCTCGCCGAGCGAGAGCTCGGCGAGCTCCGCCTCGCGATCGACACGTTCGATCGCGACGGCGCCAAGCTCGAACACGAGATCGATTCGCTCACCCGCAAGGCTGCCGACGAGGAGAGCCGTCTCTACGGCGGGGCGGTCGCGAACGCGAAAGAGCTCGGATCGATCCAACACGAGGTGGACAACCTCAAGAAGCGGAAGTCCGAGCGTGAGGACGAGCTGCTGGTCGTCCTCCAGCGACACGAGGACGTCGAGCGACGGGCGAAGGAAGCGGAAGAGCACGCGACCGAGTTGCGGATCGCCGCCGACCAGGTCGCGGCGGACACGGCGCGCGAACTGGACGCGGTGAGCGCGGAGCTGGTGACCCGCCGCGACGAGCGTGCCCGGCTGGCGGCCGGGATCGACCCGGAGATCCTGGAGCTCTACGAGGATCTGCGCCCCCAGAAGAAGGGCGTGGCGGCGGTTACGCTCGTCGACGGGGTGTGCCAGGGATGTCACGAGAAGCTCTCGTCGGTGGAGCTCGACCGTGTCAAGCGGACGGACGGGGTCGCCCGCTGCGAGTACTGCCGACGGATCCTCGTCCTGTGACAACGCTGATCGTGTGGTGCGACGGCGCGGCGCGCGGCAACCCCGGTCCGGCCGGCGCCGGTTCCCAGCTCACGACTCCCGACGGCGAGGTCGTCGCGGAGATCTCGCAGGGGCTCGGCGAGACCACGAACAACGTCGCCGAGTACACGGCCGCGATCCTCGGGCTCGAGCGAGCACGCGAGCTGGGCGCCACGGAGGTCCTGCTGCGATCCGATAGCCAGCTCCTGATCAACCAGCTGGTCGGCGTCTACAAGGTGAAGGCGGGGCATCTGCTCCCGCTCTACCGGAGGGTCCAGCAGCTCGCATCCGACTTCGGGCGGATCCGGTTCGAGCACGTCCCGCGCGAGCGGAACGCCGAGGCGGACAGGCTCGCCAACGAAGGGGTCGATGCGTGGCTGACCTCGGGGGGTCGCTGACGCGGTACCGTCGGGGTCGGAGGAGCCGGCCGGGCGGCCGCGCCCCGGTCCTATCGGCTCGGGGCGAGGAAAGTCCGGACTCCGCAGGGCAGGACGCTGGCGAGAGCCAGGCGGGGGCGACCTCGCGAAGGGGCAACAGAAAGCAAACCGCCTCGGCGCTCCGGCGCGGAGGTAAGGGTGAAACGGTGGGGTAAGAGCCCACCAGCGCGGCGGGTGACCGCCGTGGCTCGGCAACCCCCGTCCGGAGCAAGGCGAGCAGGGAGCGTTCGAGGGCGGCCCGCCCGAGCTCCCGGGTAGCCGCACGGCGCGGGCGAACCGCGACGCGGCGGGCGCGCGAGCGTCCGACCGAGAGAGATGGTCGCCGGCGGCGCGTGAGCGCCGCGCAACAGGATCCGGCTTACAGGCCGGCTCCTCCACTCCCTCGGTACGCTCGCCCCGATGTCGACCGTGCCGACCCGCGAAGAGCTCCTGGCGGCACGGAGCCGGTCGGTCCCCGACGTGCTCGGTCCAGGGCTTCGACTCGTGTTCGTGGGGATCAACCCCGGGCTCTACTCCGCGGCCGCAGGCCACCACTTCGCCCGGCCGGGCAATCGGTTCTGGAAGGCGCTCCACCTGGCCGGGATCACGGACGACGTGTGGTTGCCATCCGAGGATCGGAACCTCCTGAGCATCGGGATCGGCATCACGAACATCGTCGGTCGCGCCACCGCCACCGCGGCGGAGCTCTCGGCGGCCGAGCTCCGGGAGGGCCGCCGAGCGCTCGGATCGAAGATCGAACGGCTCCGCCCCGCCGGCGTCGCGATCCTCGGCGTGACCGCCTACCGCACCGGCTTCGAGCGCCCGAAGGCTTCGTTCGGCCTGCAGGATGAACGTTTCCAGGGCGCAACCCTCTGGGTGCTCCCGAACCCGAGCGGGTTGAACGCGCACCATCAGCTCGACGACCTGATCCGGCGGTTCTCCGAGGTCCGCGCTGCGAGCCGCATGCGCTAGCGTTCGCGTTCGTGGACGCCGACCCGGAGAGCGCGCTCCGTGCGATCCCCTTGTTCGCCGGCCTCGACGCCGCCGCCATGGCGGACCTTGCCGGGTACATGACCTCGTTCGAGGCACCTTCAGGTCAGGTGCTCGTCGAGATCGGGCAGCCGGGCTCGGGGCTGTTCGTGATCCAGGACGGCAATGTCCAGGTGGAGCTCTCCGGGCGGGCGCTGCTGCGCGGACCTGGGGACTTCTTCGGTGAGATCGCCCTGCTGACCGATCGGCCGCGGACGGCCCGCGTCCGCGCGACGACCGACGTGCGGTGCTGGGCGCTGGCGAGGAAAGACTTCGCGCGTCTCCTCGAGGACCACCCGACGATCGCCGTTCGGATGTTGCCGGTCCTCGCAGAGAAGTTGGCCGACGCGACCTGAGCAGGCTTCGGCCCACTCAGATCGACAAGGGTGGTGGTCTCGCCGTGGGTCGCTGCTCAGAGGAATGTCAACGTGTTCACGACTCCGACGGCCTTCGTTCTCGTGAGCATGTTGACAACTTCTTCCACAGAGAGCCCGCGGTTTAGGTAACCGCTTAACGCCTGATCGCGCTCTGCGTGACCGGAACCGAGGCGTCGAGCGCGCGCCGGAGCTGCGCGCCTGCGTGGTAGCTGGATCGGACCAACGGCCCCGCCTCCACATGCGCGATCCCGAGCTCCTCGCCGATCCGCTTGTGCTCCTGGAACTCTTCGGGCGTTACCCACCGGTCCACCGGGAGGTGGTACGTGGTCGGCTGGAGGTACTGACCCATCGTGAGGATGTCGACGCCCGCGTCCACCAGGTCGTTCATCGCCGTGCCGACCTCGTCCGGTCGCTCGCCCATCCCGAGGATCAGGTTCGACTTGGTGACCTGCCCCGGCCGGTGACCCTTGGCGAACCGCAGCACGTCAAGCGAGCGGTCGTAGCCGAACGCGGGCCGGATCCGGTCGTGGAGACGACGAACCGTCTCGAGGTTGTGCGCGAACACGTCCGGCCCGGCGTCCAACACGGTCGCGATGTCGTCGGTCCCGCCCTTGAAGTCCGAGGGCAGCACCTCCGTGTCGATACCCGGCACCGCGTCCTTGACCGCGCGAACCGCTGCTGCCCACACCGACGCGCCCCCGTCCGGGAGATCATCCCGCGCGACCCCGGTGAGGACGACGTGGCGCAACCCCATCGCTCGGACCGCTTCGGCGATCCGACGAGGCTCGTCCTCGTCGACCGGGTCGGGCCTCGCGGTCATGACGTCGCAGAACCCGCACCGGCGTGTGCACTTCGCCCCGAGGATCAGGAAGGTCGCCTCACGCTCCTCCCAGCACTCGCCGATGTTAGGGCACGTCGCCTCCTCGCACACCGTGTGCAGCGACGCGCCTCGCATCAGTCCCTTGAGCTCGGCATAGTTCGGCCCCGTCGCGAGCCGGACCTTGAGCCACGCCGGCTTGCGAGAGCCGGGGGTGTTCACCCCTGGTCGAGTGTACGCTCGGGCCGTGTCACCGACCCTCCGCGCTGCAACGCTCATCGCGATCGTCGCGCTCGCGGCCACGGGTTGCAACCGCTCGGGTCGGGCGCAAGCTGCATCGCTCTGTCAGGACCTGCGCAACCTCCGAGCCACGGTCAGCTTCCTCGAAGCGCCGAGCGCCGGTGCCACGGTGGGTCACGTCCGTGGTGACATCGAGAAGCTCGACAGCACGATCGGCGCGGTCGACGGGTCCGACACGATCCCCGACGCGATGGGCAAAGCCTTGTCGGATGCGCGCGATGACTACCAGGACGTCTTGCACGGGATCGGCGACGACGATCCGTTCTCGGAGGTCGCCGCGCAAGCGGCCGGGCCCGCCCGCCGCCTCGGCGGCGCCTTCGACGCGGTGGTCCAGCATCTCGCGTGCGACCGGACGCCGTCGGTCTGACGCTCAGCCGACGTCCGCGTGCGACAGCTGCGCATCGCCCTCGTCCTCGCCGCGGCCCGGGGAAGACGCCTCGGCCGCCGGCGCCCCATCACGCTGGCCGGGAAGGAAGACGTGGAACGCCGCACCCCCGCCCTCGCGCTCGTCGACCCACGCGCGGCCACCGTGCAGCTCGGCGAACTTGGCTACCAGGGAGAGCCCGATCCCCGTCCCGGGCGCGTGCGGGGAGGCCGTCGGACCCTGACGGAACGGTTCGAAGATCGCTCCGCGGATCTCGGCTGGAACGCCCGGACCGTCGTCCTCGACGGTGATCGCGACGCCGGCATCCTGCGCCGCGACCTTCATCCAGATGCGCCGATCGGAAGCGGTATGCCGTGCGGCATTCATGAGCAGGTTCTCGACGATCCGCTCGACCTTGGCCGGGTCGACCGGGATCACGACCGCGTCGGCCTCCGCGACGACCTCCCGCCCCGTCAGGATGTCGAGGCTCTCGACGGTCCGCCGCGCGAGTGCGCCGACGTCGGTCACGCGATACTGCGGCTCCACGATGCCTCGGTTGAGCCGGTCGATGTCGAGGAGATCCTTGAGCAGCCGGTCGAGCTTCGACGCGTTCTGCGCCAACCGCCGGAGCAGATCTCCGCGGTCGGCATCCGGCATCTCCGGGGTCCGTTCGAGCGTGAGGGACAGTCCGAGGATCGACGTCAGCGGGCTGCGGAGCTCGTGGGAGACCGCCGCGAGGAAGGTGTTCTTCATCTCGTCGAGGGAGCGCAAACGCTCTGCTGCCTCCCGCTCCCGCTGTTCGCTCTCACGGAGGGCTTGCTCGGCCAGCTTGCGCTCCGTGATGTCGAAGATGACGCCCTGGAGGTAGAGGGGGGCGCCGTCGTCAGCGTGGAGGAACGTGGTCTCGTCGTGCACCCAGATCGTGCGTCCGTCGGGGGTGTGCAGGCGATACTCGGCGCTCCACGGCATGCCCGACGTCGCCGCGAGGGTGTAGCTCGCGCCGACCGCATCGCGTTCGCTCGGGTCGATCAGGCGGAGCCAGAGCTCGGGGTCTTCCAACCAGTGCTCAGGGGTGACGCCTGCGATCTCGAGGATCTGGGGGCTGACGTAGACGGACTGCATGCTGGCGTCCGCCCGGTCGAGATAGATCGCGGCGGGGATGTGCTCGACGATGCCCCGGTAGCGCTCCTCGGCTTCTCGGAGCCGGTCTTCGGCGGTCTTCTCTCGGGTGACGTCGTGCATGACTCCCTGGGAGAACAACGGCGTCCCCTCCTCATCACGGATCACGACCGCCTGGTCACGGACCCACATCCAGGTGCCGTCCCGGTGTCGGAACCGATACTCGGCGTCGA
>VAYF01000123.1:11589-13434 GCA_005883885.1 Actinomycetota bacterium
GGGGATCGACTCCTCGCCGAGGGTGTCGATGTACGTCACCGACGGCAGCGTCTCGATCAGGGATCGGTATCGGCGCTCGGCGTCGTGCATCGCCTGCTCTGCCGCCTTGCGTTCGCCGACGTCGATCAGGAAGCCGTGGCTGAACCGTGGCCGTCCATCCTCATCGCGGACGATCGACGCCTGGTCCCGCAACCACCACACGGTGCCGTCCTTGGCCGTGACGCGATGCTCCACGTCGAGTGGCTCGCCATCCACGTAATGGAGCCGTTCCGCCTCGGCGACCCGCTCGCGGTCGTCCGGATGGATCATCTCGTTCCAGATCGACGGGTTGGCCTGCCACTCCTCGGGCGTGTAGCCGAGGATCGTCTCGACCTGCGGGCTGATGTAGACGGTGGGCCAGAGATCGGGATCGTTCGGGTCGAACTCGTCGAGGTAGGTGATGGCCGGGATCTCCTCGACCAGCTGTCGGTACCGCTCCTCGGCCTCGCGCAGCTGCTCCTCGGCCGCCTTTTCCGCCGTGATGTCCTGGAGCACCCCGTGCCACAGACGCTTGCCGTCCGGGCCGGCGACCACCATCGCGTGGTCGTGCAACCACGTGATGGTCCCGTCGGCCCGGACGACCCGGTACTCGACATCGAACGGATCGCCGGATCCGTTCGTTCGCTTCGACTCCACCAGCACGCGCTCGCGGTCGTCGGGATGCAGCATGCGGACCCACAGCCCCGGATCCATCAACCGCTGTTCGGGGGTGTAGCCGGTCAGCCGTTCGTACTGCGGGCTGATGTAAAGCGCGGTGCTGAGATCGTCCGTCGCGTCCGTGTAGATCGCCACCGGGAGCTGCTCGACGAGCGTGCGGTATCGCTCCTCCGCCTCGCGGAGCCGCTCCTCCGCTTGCTTGCGCTCGGTGATGTCGTAGATCACCCCCTGCCAGTACAAGGGGTTCCCCTCGCCGTCTCGCAACAGCTCGGCGTCGTTATGGATCCAGATCACGCGGCCGTCACGCGTGATCGAGCGGTGGTCGACGCTCCAACGGTCACCGGTGTCTTCGTGATCGGCAGCCACGACCCAGGCGCGATCATCGGGATGGATGCTCTGCTCCCACATCCCGGGATCCCCCATCCATTCCTCGGGTGTGTAGCCGTAGACCGCTTCGATCTGCGGACTGACGTAGATGTCCTCGCCGGTGAGGGCATCCTCGACGTAGACGATCTGGGGGAGCCGCTCTACCAAGCTCCTGAACCGATCCTCGGCTTGCGTGAGGGCGCGCTCGGCCGTCCGCCGAGCCGTCACGTCGTAGAACACGCCCTCGGCGTAGAACCGACCGTCGCTCAGGACCGAGACGGCCTGGTCGTGCACCCAGATGACGCGCCCGTCGCGGTGGATCATCCGGTACTCCATGTCGAACGGCTTGCCGACGTGGGCGGTCTGCTCCCACGCAGCGAGGACGTCGTCCCGATCGTCCGGATGAAGCATCCGCGTCCAGGTCTGTAGATCGCCGAGCCACTCGTCGGGGCTCACGCCGACGAGCGCCTCGATCCCGGGACCGACCCACCGCTCGCCGACGTCGCCCTCGCGCGTCGACCCGATCATGTACGCCACGACGGGGAGATCTTCGAGGAGCGTGCGCCACCGTTCCTCCGCCTCCCGGAGCCGATCCTCGGCGTCGTGACGCTCGGTGATGTCAAGCATCACGCCCTGATAGATGAGGCTGCCTCCCGGGTTCTCCGCGACCGGGTTGGCCTCGTCCCGGAGCCAGCGCCACGATCCGTCGGCGGCGCACATCCGGTATTCGTCGACGAACGGTTTGCGCGCCGCGACGGCGGCGCTCCACGCTTCGAGCACGCG
>VAYF01000281.1 GCA_005883885.1 Actinomycetota bacterium
GGTGGCTCGGATTCCATTGGGTGCTCCCCCACCCGTCGCTCGTCCGGACGGCCGCCGCACTCCAACCGATCGCGCGACCGTTCATGCCGAAGGCCGCTCGGGCGCTCGTGCCGGTTCGGGGGTTCCCGTTCGCGCGACTCCCCCGCGTCACCGAGCCACCGGCGGACGTCGAGGTCCGTGGCACCGTCGCGATGCTCTCCGGCTGCGTGCAGGACCGGTGGTTCCATCAGGTGAACCTCGCGACGATCCACGTCCTGGCGCGGAACGGCTGGCGCGTCGACGTGCCGACGGGTCAGGCGTGTTGCGGCGCGCTCGCGGCGCACAACGGCCGGCTGGCGATCGCGCGACGGCTGGCGAAGCGCGCCCGTCACGTGTTCGCCGACGCGGACGTCGTGGTGGTGAACGCCGCCGGGTGTGCGGCGCACATGGTGACCTACGAGGAGCTCCTGCCGCGGTCGGGGATCCCGGTGCGGGAGGTGATGGAGTTCCTCCGTACGGAGGGACTCGTCGAGCAGCCCGGTTCGCTCGATGCGACCGTCGCCTACCACGACGCCTGTCACGCGCTCCGAGCACTCAAGGTCCACGACGAACCGCGCGACCTCCTGCGGACGATCGACGGGGTGCGCCTGGTCGAGATCCACGACGGCGATCGGTGCTGCGGCGCGGCCGGGATCTACAACGTGACCCAGCCGGAGGCTGCCGGGGCGCTCGGAAGGGAGAAGGCGGAGGCGGTCGTGGCGACCGGCGCGTCGATCGTCGCGAGCGCGAACCCCGGGTGCTCGATGCAGCTCGCGGCGCAGCTCCGCGCGGTCGGCAGCCCTATCGAGGTCGTGCATCCGATCGAGCTGCTCGATCGGGCTTCGGCCAGCAGACCCTGACGAGCCCGGCTACCAGCGAGGATCCGTCGCATGCATCGCGACCGATCCCGTGCACTCGGTTCCGACGCCGTAGAAGACACCGCCGGCATCCGTCAGGTGGAGGTAGAAGCAGGCTCCCGGCCGCGCTTGGACGGCCGCGGCCCACGAGGTCGGGCCGGTCGCGATGCTGACGTCGTCCAACCCGATCGAGGCCGTGGCGGCGTCCCGGTACGTATGCGACGGGTCTGCGGCCGAGAGCGCGGCGGCGTCGGCCGTGCCGAACGAGCCGCTCGCGTCATGGATCCGCTGGGCTGCGGCTTGCGCGACCAGGAGCGTGTCCTCAGCGTGCCCGATCGTCTCTTTCATCGGGGCGTTGTAGAGGATCGCGGCGACGAGGAACACGCACGCGAGGCCGATCGACCCTGCGACGAGCCAGAACCCGCGGTTGTGGCGTTCAGGCACGCAGGGCAGCCGCCAGGGTCTCGAGGCTCTCGAGGTTGTGCCCCGAGAGGAACACGTCGACGCTCGGCAATGCGGCGGCCATCCCGCGCGCGAGCGGCTCGTACCTCGGCGATCCCTTGAGCGGGTTCGCCCAGATCACCCGGTGGGCGAGCCGGCGCAGCCGCGCCATCTGGGCGCGGAGCAGCGCCGGGTCGCCACGTTCGAGTCCGTCGGAGCAGAGCACGACGACCGCGCCGCGGAGCGCGGCGCGCTGGCTCCACCCGTCGAGCAGCGTCTTGAGGGACTCGCCGATCCGGGTGCCGCCCTCCCAGTCTTCGACCAGCTTGCCGATCTCTCGCATCGCGCGGTCCGGATCCTTCGCACGCAGCATCCGGGTGACACGCGTGAGCCGGGTGCCGAAGCAGAAGACCTCGACGCGCCGCCCGGCCGCCATGGCGGCGTAGCCGAACTGCAGCAGCGCGCGCGAATACGGCGCCATCGAACCGCTGATGTCGAGGATCAGCACCAACGGCCGGGTCCGCGACCGGCGCTCGCGGTAGGAGCGCTCGAAGGGCTCGCCCTGGGTCCGGAGCGAACGGCGGAGCGTTCGACGGATGTCGAACGCGGAGCCCTTCGGCGCCGGACGCGTCCGGCGCGTCCGCTCGACGGGCGCGCGGACGGTGAGGTCGTCGATCATCGTCGCGACCCGGCGCCGTTCCTCCTCGGTCAGGTCCGCGAACGACTTCGCGCGGAGCACCTCGACCGCCGAGGCGACGATCCTGATCGAGGACTCCTCGCCGGGCTCGGGCTCCTCGTCCCCGGCCGCGGAACGCCACGAGCCGGCGGTGCGCGCGACCTCGACCCGGAGCTCGTGGGGCACGTCGCCCGCGTCACGGTGCTCGGCCGGGAGGGTGA
>VAYF01000282.1 GCA_005883885.1 Actinomycetota bacterium
GGCGCGCATCGTCGCCGGCGCGGCCACGCCCTATGCCAAGGCCCTCGCCCTGCAGAACTACCTGCGCACGCGCTATGCGTACAGCCTCGACGTGCCGCCCGGGCACGACGACAACGCCATGGAGCGCTTCCTGTTCGTCAGCCGCCGCGGCTACTGCGAGCAGTTCGCGGGCACGTACGCGGCGATGGCGCGCTCCGTGGGCCTGCCGTCGCGCGTCGCCGTCGGCTTCACCCCGGGTGTGCTCGCGCGCGACGGCAAGTACCACGTGTCGGGCCGGTACGCCCACGCGTGGCCCGAGGTCTACGTCGACGGCTACGGATGGGTCGCGTTCGAGCCCACTCCCGGCCGCGGCGCGCCGGGCGCCGAGGCCTACACCGGCATCCCCGAGCAGCAGGCCGCGCCGGCGACACGTGACGTCCCCGAGCCCACGCCCGCGACGGTGCCGCAGACGATCCCCGCCGGTGGCCGTGTGCCGACCACCGAGCCCCTGGGCCGCGAGCTGCAGGCCGGTGGGCACCACCACCGGCACCCGTCGTGGCCGGGGCGGCTCGAGGCCGCAGCCGCCGCGGTTGCTTCTGCCTCCCTCCTCTGGGGTGCGGGCGTGCCCCTGGCCAAGCGCCGGCGCCGCGCCCGGCGGCGGGCGGCCGCCACCGACCCGACGCGCCGCACGCTGGTGGCGTGGGAAGAGGCGTCAGAGGCGCTCGCAGCCGCTGGCACGGGCCGCCGGTCGTCGGAGACGCCGTCGGAGTACGCCCGGCGGGCGGCGACGGCCGAAAGGCTCCCGCCCGGCGCGCTCGAACAGCTGGCGGCGGCGGCCTCGGCGGCAACGTGGTCGGCGAGCGGCGTGAGCCAGGACGTCGAGACCCGGGCAGTGGAAGGCGCCCGGCTGGTGGGGCACGCCCTGGCGGCGAGGGCGACGGCGTGGGAGCGCCTGCTGAGGCAGCTCGATCCCCGACCGCTCCTCACCCGCTCGGCTCGGCCGGCCGACGACCGGCCCGTGGCCCGCCGCGCCGCCTGAGGGGTCGCTAGCCCTGGTTCTTGCGGAAGCGGTCGCGCACGCGGCGGCCGGCGTCGGAGAAGTAGGTGCGCAGGCCCCCGGCGCGCATCGACCGGCTCACCGAGTGCCAGCCCGCCTTGCCCATCTTGCGCAGGTTGCGCTCGAAGACCACCGCCGAGCCGAGCATCACGACGAAGCCCGAGACACCGAGGAAGATCGAGGACGCGAACGAAACCAGCATGATGACGAGGCCGGCGACGAAGCCGAGCCCCGCCCACTTCAGGTTGCGGCCGGCGTGGGAGTAAAGGGTGGTCGAGCCGACCTCGCGCGCGAACGCAGGATCGCTCTCGTAGAACTGCCGTTCTATCTCGGACAGGACCTTCTGCTCGTCCTCGGAAAGCGGCACTTCCACCCCCACTGCTCCATCCGCCGTCTCCGCCATATTAGGCGCCGCTACCTGCCTCAACAACGCGTTCGGACCGGCATTCCCCCCTCCCGTGCCGAGCGATACACGGCATCGGCGAGGCCGTGGGCGACGAGTGCCACGTCGAGCCCCGGCTCCGGTGGCCGTCCCCGGGCGAGCGCCTCCAGGAACGAGCGGTTGGCGGGCGCGTACTGGCCGGCAAACGACCGCCATGGCCGGTCGACCGGCAGCTCCTCGACCCAGGCG
>VAYF01000283.1 GCA_005883885.1 Actinomycetota bacterium
CGACCGCGGCGTGCAGATCGCCGCGATCCACGGCGTCGAGCATGCTCGCCCAGCGATCACCGTGCTCCTGGATCCTCATGCGCAGATTGGCGAGGGGCCAGATGTCCCCGTCCCCGGCGGACGCCAACGTCGGCGTCACGAGGCGTTGCAGGTACCGTTCGTCCGCGTCCACCAGATGCGTGAGGGTTTGCATCGTCGTCCCGTAGGTGCCGTCGATCCGCGCGTCGAGATGGCCGGGATCGAGCTGCTCCAACGCCTCGATCAGCCGGGTCGTCGCCCAGACGTGGTGCGCGAACATCGCGCGGAGCACGTCGGACGGGGTGGTCATCGAGCCATCAGCGACAGCGGCTTGCCGATCTTCGACTTCGTCGCCTTGCGGATCGCGTCGGCCGCCTCACGGAGCGCTTCGGAGGCCGGGGACGATGGATCGCGCAGCACGATCGGGGCCCCCGCATCGGCTCCCTCGCGGAGCGCGGGAACCAGGGGGACCTGGGCCAGCAACGGCACCGCGAGCGTCTCGGCCGCCAGCCGGCCGCCACCCTCTCCGAACAGGGACTCGCGCTCGCCGCAATGGGGGCACACGTAGTACGACATGTTCTCGATCACGCCGATCGGCCGGAGGTTGGTCCGCTCGGCCATCTTGCCCGCGCGCTCGGCGACCTTCCGCGCGGCCTCCTGCGGCGTGGTCACGACGACCATGGAGGCTCCCGGGATGAACGACGCGAGCGAGATGCTGACGTCACCCGTGCCCGGCGGGAGATCGCAGAGCAGGAAGTCGAGGTCGCCCCAGTAGACGTCGCCGAGGAACTGTTCGATCGCCTTGTGCAACATGGGCCCGCGCCAGATCACCGGCGTCTCTTCCGGCACGAAGTGACCCATCGAGATCACCTTCACGCCGTGGGACTCGAGCGGCATGATCATGTTGTCGAACCCGACGGGCTTGCCTTCGGCGCCGATCATCCGAGGCACGCTGAAGCCCCACACGTCGGCATCGAGGATCCCGACGTTCGCGCCCTCGGCCGCCAGGACGCACGCGAGGTTCACGGCGACGCTCGACTTCCCGACCCCGCCCTTGCCCGAGGCGATCGCGACCAGTGCGGTCTCCGGCGGGAACGAGATCTTCGACGGGGGAGGGGCCTGCCCCGCCGGAGCACCGCGGAGCTGCCCGACGAGCGCTTGGCGCTGCTCGTCGCTCATCGGGGTCAGTGAGACCTCGACGCGCTCGACGCCGGCCACCGGCTGGACGGCCGCGGTGACGTCGGTCGTGATGCGGTCGCGTAACGGGCAGCCTTCGATGGTCAGCAGGACGTGGACCCGAACAACGCCTCGGAGCGCCTCGCGGATCTGCTCTTCGGTCACCATCGGCGTTCGTCTCCCAGGTACGATTCGCACATATGCACGGTGCGTACCGTGCAAACCCAGTCTACGACGGGGGAGCCCCATGCCGGAGCCGCTCGCGATCGAGGTGCACAAGGCACTCGCGGAGGACACGCGCTACCGCCTGTACCGGTACCTCCGACTCTCCGGTCGCCCGGTCGCCGTCCGTGAGCTGGCGACCCGCCTGTCCCTGCACCCGAACACCCTCCGGCCGCACCTCCGCCGTCTGGAGGAGGTCGGCCTGGTTGCACGGGAGACTCGCCGGACGGCGGCGGCCGTCGGCCGGCCACAGACCCTGTACGTAGCGATCGACGTCGAGCCGAGCGAAGGTCGAGACCACAAGCTGCTCGCCGACATCCTGTCCGGTCTCGTGACGACGTCGAAGCAGCGGGTCCATGCCGAAGAGCTCGCGCGCGAGTGGGGCGCCTACCTGGTGGGCCGGACCGCGCCCAGACCGGGCGCGAAGCGACCGTCCGGCCCGAACCTGGCCACGCTGCAGGACGGGCTCGCCCGGGCAGGGTTCACCCCGCGGTTCCGACGCACCGGCAAGCAAACGGTGGAGATCACCCTTCGTGATTGCCCGTTCAGAGATCTGTTGGACGAGCATCGAGCGCTCGTGTGTGGGGTGCATCGTGGGCTGCTCGAGGGGATGCTCGCCGCGTCTCGGCCGGCCCTCCGGATGACGTCGTTCGAGCCCCTCGCCGAACGGACGACCGTCTGCCGGCTGACGGCTCGCGAGGGCTGAGACGACCGCCGGCCCGGGGGACTGAAGTCGGCCTCGGAACGCGCCGATGGAACGAACGGCGTGGGGGGCGGCTCCGCGTCGAGCGATCGATGGCGCCAGGGAGGCCTCGAGATGGAAACAGGCTCACCGATCGTGCCCGAGTTCAACTCGTGGCTCGAAGAGCTGGTCAAGGGCGAGGGGTCCGACCTCCACGTCAAGGTCGGGTCGTCCCCGATGATCCGGTTGCCCCACGGACTCTTCCGCCTGGAGCGCGATCCGCTCGGCCCGATCGAGACGCAGGCGATCGCGGACGGCATCGTGCCGCAGGACCGCAAAGCCACGTTCGCCGAACGGGGAGACGTCGACTTCGCGTACTCGGTCGCGAACGTCGGTCGCTTCCGCGCGAACGTCTTCCGGCAGCGCGGGTCGATCTCGATGGTCCTGCGGAAGCTCCGGTTCGGGGGTCCCTCGTTCCAGGAGGTCGGGCTGCCGGACGCGGTCCGCACGCTCGCTGAGGAGCACCGTGGGTTGATCCTCGTAACCGGACCGACCGGCTCGGGCAAGACCACGACCCTCGCCGCGATGATCTCCTACATCAACCAGACGAAGCCGGTCCACATCGTCACGATCGAAGATCCGATCGAGGTGCTGCATCGCGACGACGTCGCGTCCATCAATCAGCGCGAGATCGGCAACGACACCGAGGACTTCCTGTCTGCGCTCCGAGCGGCCCTCCGCCAGGACCCCGACGTGATCCTGATCGGCGAGATGCGTGATACCGAGACGGTGCGCGCGGCACTCCAAGCGGCCGAGACAGGGCACCTCGTGCTCTCGACGCTGCACACCACCGACGCCACCGAGACCGTGAACCGGGTGATCGACTTCTTCCCGCCGTACCAGCAGAAGCAGGTCAGGTTGGCCTTGGCGGCGAGCCTCCGGGGGATCGTCTGTCAGCGGCTCGTGCCGACCGTCGACGGCGGGCGGGTGCCCGCGCTCGAGATCCTGGTGAACACCGGTCGCGTCGCGGAGCGCATCGAGGATCCGGACAAGACCTCCGAGATCAAAGAGGTCATCAAGGACGGCGCGTTCTACGGGATGGTCACGTTCGACCAATGGCTCCTCCGGTTGATCCAAGAGGGGACGGTTTCGGTCGCCGACGCGATGCAGGCGG
>VAYF01000284.1:0-1379 GCA_005883885.1 Actinomycetota bacterium
CGACGAGGAGCTGATTGAGGGTCTGCTCGCGCTCGTCGTGGGCACCGAACCCCGCGCCCATGACCCCGGAGCGCCCCTTGCCGATCGTGTCGATCTCATCGAGGAACACGAGGGCGGGTGCCTTCTCCTTCGCCTGCTGGAACAGCTCCCGAACCCTGGCCGCGCCGAGGCCGACGAACATCTCGACGAACTCGGAGCCGCTCATGAAGAAGAACGGAACGTTCGCCTCACCGGCGACCGCCCGTGCGAGCAACGTCTTGCCGCACCCGGGAGGACCAAGCAGCAGCACACCTTTCGGTATCCGGCCCCCGAGGCGCTGATACTTCTTCGGGTTCTTCAGGAACTCGACGATCTCCTTGAGCTCCTCCTTCGCCTCGTCGACCCCGGCGACGTCGGAGAACGTCGTCTTCATCTCTTTGCGGTCGTAGATCTTGACCTTGTTCTTGCCCATGTTGAGTGGGTTGGCCGCACCGCCTCCGACCCGGCGGAACAAGAAGTAGTAGGCGATGCCCATCAGCAGGACGAGCGGCAGGATGCTCGCGAGGAGCGAGAACCAGGGGCTCGGCTGCGTGCCGGTGTAGTCGATCCCCTTCGCCTGCAGCTTGGGCTCGAGCGTGGTGGAGGGGTCGTAGTTCGACCCGGGGAGGGTCGTCGCGAAGCTCTTCGTGCTGCCGTCGGTGTCGATGTAGGTGCCGGTCACCTGCGTGGCGGAGATCGTGACCTTGCCGGTGATCTTCCCGTCGTCCACCAGCTGGTAGAACTTCGAAAGATCGATGCTCTGTCGGGATGCCGTCGAGAACCATTGGTTGAACGCGACCAGGGCGAGGACGACGAGGCCGATCAGGATCCAGGGGGTCAGCCGCGTTCTGGGGATGCCGGGACCGGATGGCCCATCGGAGCCAGAACGGCGACCATTGTTCTTATCGTTGTCGGGCATGGTCGCTCCATCATGGCATCCACCTGCGCCAATGACAGGCAGCGCCGCGGAGTCGCCACCGGAACCGCTGCGCCAGAGGGTGCCCTCTCCCTGGACGGGGCGCGCTACCCTGATGGTCCATGGCGCAGACCGCCCAGGATGACCCAGCACTCCGCGAGCGCTTCGAGCGCGACGTCTTGCCGTTGTTGCCGTCGCTCTACGGGGCGGCGCTCCGGCTCACCCGGAACCCTGCCGACGCGGAAGATCTGGTGCAGGAGACGTACCTGCGGGCGTTCCGAGGCTTCGCTGGGTTCCAGGAAGGAACCAACCTCAAGGCGTGGCTCTACCGCATCCTGACCAACAGCTTCATCAACATCTACCGGAAGAAGCAGCGCGAGCCGCAGACGGTTGAGGGACCGGATGACGCGGACGAGTGGTACCTCTTCGACCGCTTGGGCGGCCA
>VAYF01000284.1:1574-4340 GCA_005883885.1 Actinomycetota bacterium
CGAGAGATCGAGCGGTTCCTGGACCATGAGGTCGACGAGGTGATCCGGGCGAGGGTGGAGCGTCATCTCTCCGGGTGCAACGAGTGCACGGACAAGGCGACGTTCCGGGTTCACCTCAAAGCGTTGATCCAGGTGAAGTGCGCCGAGCACGAGGTCCCGGACGGCCTCAGGGATCGGCTCCGGACCCTCCTCGCGAGCGCCGACACCGGCCCCGATCAGGGGTAGGAGCCGTCTCACTCATCGGTGCGATCCCGGGGTGCATCGTTCGTCCGGTTGCGGCAGACTCCCGGCACGAACCGCTGTGGTTGGGAAGGGAGCGTGGGCTGAACCATGGACTCGTTGGGCACGGTGCTGCTCGTCTGGGCGCACCCGGATGATGACATCTATACGAGCGCCGGGATCATGGCCGCGTCGGCCGCAGCGGGAGACCGGGTCGTCGACGTCACCGCTACCCGGGGCGAAGGCGGTTCGATGGATGAGGAGCGGTGGCCCCCGTCCACGATGGGCGAGGTACGCACCGCCGAACTCCTGCGTTCGCTCCAGATCCTCGGCGTAGGTGAGCATCGGTTCCTGGACGGCCCGGTCGATGTCGACATGCAGGCCCACCTGGACGAGGCCGGAGCCGAGCAGGTGAAGGCGATCATGGCGGAGATCGATCCCGACACCGTCGTGACGTTCGGGCCCGACGGGATGACGGGTCATCAGGGTCACAAGGACGTGAGCCGGTGGGCGACGGACGCCTTCGAGTCGATCGCCAAACCGGGCGCTCGGTTGCTGTACGCGACGCAGACCCCCGAGTGGACCGCCGAATGGGTCCCGAAGCTCGAGCAGTTCAACATCTTCCTTCCAGGCAGCCCGCCGGAGACGCCCGTGGAGGAGCTCGCGCTCCACTTCGTGCTTCCCGACGACCTGCGCGATCTCAAGTTCCAGGCGATCGCCGCACATGAGAGCCAGGTCGAAGGGCTGATGGAGGTGTTCGGGCGCGACCTGATGGAGCCGCTCGGTGAGGAGAACTTCCGGCTGGGGGGTGAGAAGGGATGACCATCGATCGGCCGTACGTATCGCCGCGGATGGGCGTCTTGTTCGACGTGATCGGTCCCTTCGTCACGTGGGCGAGTCGTCCGGACGTCCGCGGAGCATCGGGCCCCGGGATCGCCAACTTCATGTTCGGCAACCCGCACGACATGGCGCCGCAGGCGTACGTGGATGCGCTGATCCGTGGTTCGACGCCCACCTCCGCCGATCACTTCGCGTACAAGATGAACGAAGAGGGCGCGACGGCGGTGGTCGCGGCCAGCCTCGCGGAACGGTTCTCACTCCCCTTCGACCGGGAGGATGTGTTCCTGACGAACGGCAACTTCTCCGGCCTGTCCATCTGTCTGCACGCCGTCACCGGACCCGGCGATGAGGTCGTCTACGTCTCTCCACCGTGGTTCTTCTACGAGACGTTGATCCTGGAATCGGGCGCCACGCCGGTGCGGGTCTCCGCGGACCAGGGGTCATGGGACCTCGATCTGGATGCGATCGCGGCCGCCATCGGACCGCGAACCGCCGCGATCATCGTCAATTCTCCGAACAACCCCACCGGGAGGATCTATCCGCGCGAGACGCTCGACGCGCTCGCACGGGTCCTGACCGAGGCCGGAGAGCGCAACGGGCGGCCGATCTACCTGCTCTCCGACGAGGCCTACAACCGGATCGTGTACGACGGCCGCGAGTACCCGACGCCGGTCGCCTCCTACCCCTGGTCGTTCTACCTCTACACCTACGGGAAGACGCATCTGGCACCAGGGCTGCGGTTCGGCTACATCGCGGTGCCGCCGACGATGCCAGGTCGCGAGGATCTCCGCGGGCCGCTGCTCCTGGCGCAGGTCGCGCGCGGGTGGGCGTTCCCGGTCGCGCCGCTGCAGCACGCGATCGGCGACCTCGACCGGATCGGGATCGATCTCGATCGGCTCCAACGGCGGCGCGACCTCCTGGTCCCGGCGCTCCGCGACCAGGGGTACGACGTGGTCGAGCCGGAGGGGACGTTCTACGTGATCGCGCGATCGCCCATCCCGGACGATCAAGCGTTCTTCGACGTTCTCGTCGGCCACGATGTGTACGTGCTGCCGGGTTCCGTGTTCGAGATGCCGGGCTGGTTCCGGCTCTCCGTCACCGCGAGCGACGACATGTGCGAGCGGTCGATCCCGGCCTTCGCCAAGGCGATCGCCGAGGTCCGCGCGTGAGCACGCCGGCCTTCGCCTTGCTCGGAGCCGGTGAGTTCGAGACGTGGCACGATGACATCGACCGCGCGCTCCTCGAGCGGTCCAACGGCGACGGGAGCGTGTTGATCTCGCCCGCGGCGGCGGCCCCCGAAGGCGAGTCGATCTTCGATACATGGGCGGGAAAGGGCATGGCGCACTACGAGCGGCTGGGGATCCCTGCCCGGGTTTCACCGCTTCGGACGCGTGAGGACGCCGAGCGTGCGGACGTCGTGGCGATGCTCGACGAGGCCTCGCTCGTGTTCTTCTCGGGCGGCAACCCCTGGTACCTCGCCACGATCTTGCTCGACACGCCGTTCTGGGCGCGTCTGCAGGAGCGCCTCCACGACGGGCTGGCCTACGCGGGGTGCAGCGCTGGTGTGGCGTGCCTGACCGAGATGACCTACGACAGCGACGCGCAGGACCTCGACCAGGTGTTCAAGCCCGGGCTGGGCTACGTTCGGAACACCCTGTTCGCACCCCACTGGGACATCGTCGACGATTGGGTACAGGGCGCGCGGGC
>VAYF01000285.1 GCA_005883885.1 Actinomycetota bacterium
GACGAAGCGGCTCTCGCCCGGACCGAAGCCGAGCGTCTGGTCCTGCAGCGGGCACTCCCCACCACGGTCGCACACGGGACAGTCGAGGGGATGGTTGACGAGCAGGAACTCGAGCACACCGTCCTGGGCCTTCTTGACCTTCTCCGAGGTGGTGACCACCTCCATCTCCTCCGCCGCCGGCACGAAGCAGGCGGGTTGGAGGGAGAAGCCGCGCGGGCCCTTGATCTCAACAAGGCACATGCGGCACATGCCGACGGGCTTCATGCGCGGGTGCCAGCAGAAGCGGGGGATGTAGACGCCGTTGCGCTCGGCGGCCGCGATCACGAGCTCGCCCGGCCGGGCCTCGACCTGGTTCCCGTCGATGGTGATGGAGACGGCGTCAGCCATGCGGGCAGCCGCCTTCCTTCACGTGCACCAGGAACTCGTCGCGGAACATGCGGATCGCCGAGACGATCGAGCTCGGGATCGACGGCCCGAGCGGACAGATCGTCGTCTGCTGCGGCGGCCACGTGAGACCGGGCGCGATGTTGTCGCAGACGTCGAGCAGCAGGTCGAGGTCGTCGTCGCGGCCGGCGCCCGTCTCGATGCGCCGAAGCACCTTCTCGAGCCAGCCGCTCCCCTCGCGGCACGGTGTGCACTGCCCGCACGACTCGTGCGCGAAGAACCGGGTGATCCGCCACGCGGCCCGCACCATGCACGTGGTCTCGTCCATGGCGACGACCGACCCCGAGCCGAGCATCGTGCCGGCCTGGCCGACCTTGTCCTGGTCGAGGGCAAGGTCGAGCTGGTCGGGGCCGAGCCAGTACGACGACGCGCCGCCGGGGATGAACGCCTTGAGCCCGTTGTCGCCGCGGATGCCGCCGCCGCACGCGGGATCGTAGAAGAGGTCGCGAAAGGTGGTCTTGCCCATCTCGACCTCGTAGTTGCCGGGCCGCTTCACGTGGCCCGCCACCGAGAAGATGCGGGTGCCCGCCGAACGGCCCTCACCGAGGCCGGCGAACGCCGCGCCCCCGTTGAGCACGATCCACGGGATGTTCGACATCGTCTCGACGTTGTTGACGACGGTGGGCGCGTCGTAGAGGCCGTACACCGCGGGGAAGTAGGGGGGCTTGATACGCGGGAAGCCCCGCTTGCCCTCGAGGCTCTCGAGCAGTCCCGTCTCGTCGCCGCAGATGTAGGCGCCGGCACCCGGGTGCACGACGAGGTCGATCGACCAGCCCGAACCGAGGATGTTGGGGCCGATGAAGCCGCGCTCGTACGCCTCGTTGACCGCGGCCGTCATGCGCTCGAGCCCCAGCGCGAACTCGCCGCGCACGTAGACGAACGCCCGCGCCGCGCGCACCGCGTAGGCGGTGATCAGCGCGCCCTCCACGATCTGGTGAGGGTCGTTCTCGAGCAGCATGTGGTCCTTGAACGTCGCCGGCTCGCTCTCGTCGCCGTTGACGACGAGGTACACGGGCTCTGCCTTGCGGAGCATCGACCACTTGCGCCCGGCCTCGAAGCCGGCGCCGCCGCGGCCCAGGAGGCTGGCGGCGGTGACCTCCTCGACCAGCTTCTCCGGCGGCATCGTGAGCGCCTTGCGCAGGCCCTCGTAGCCGCCGTTGGCGACGTAGGTCTCGAGCCGCCACGACTCCGGGACGCCGATGCGGGCGGTGACGATGCGGGGGGCGTCGGTCAGCGGCATGTCATTCCGGGTCCCGGTCCCATGCCGCGGCCTCGAGCCCGACCGAGCGGCGCACGCGGCAGAGCGTGCCGTGGGGCGGCACGTCGCCCGCGAGACCGCCGGCGCGCAGGTCGTCGACCAGCTCGTCGAAGGCACCGGGGCTGACGTTTCCGAAGAAGCGCCAGTTCACGGCCAGGCACGGCGCCCGTCCGCAGTCGGCGATGCACTCGACCTCCTCGAGGGTGAACTCGCCGTCGGCGGTGGTCGAGCCGGCCTTGACGCCCAGCTGCTCCTCGGCGTGCTCGAGCAGCTCGTAGGCGCCGTTGAGCATGCAGGCGATGTTCGTGCAGATCGACACGAGGTGGCGCCCGACCGGCTCCAGGAAGAGCATGTCGTAGAACGTCGCGGTGCCGTGCACCTGCGCGGGTGTGAGGTCGAGCAGCTCGGCCACATGCTCGACGGCCTCGGGAGTGAGCCAGCCGTCCTGCTCCTGGGCCACGTGCAGGATCGGCACCAGTGCGGAGCGCGGCACGGGGTAGAGCGCGATCAGGTTCCGGGCGCGCTGGACGTTCTCAGCCGACAAACGGGCCATTACCTGTCTACCTCTCCCATAATGGGATCGATCGACGAGATGATGGCGACGGCGTCGGCGACGAAGCGGCCCTGCATCATGTGCGGCATCGTCTGGAGATTCACGAACGACGGGGCCCGGATGTGCACGCGGTACGGCCGCGCCGAGCCGTCGGACACCAGGTAGCAGCCGAGCTCGCCGCGCGGCGACTCGATGGCCACGTAGACCTCGCCCTCGGGCACCTTGAAGCCCTCGGTGAAGATCTTGAAGTGATGGATGAGCGCCTCCATCGACTCGTCGATGCGGGCGCGTGGCGGCGGCGTCACTTTCTTGTCCTGCACGCGGTAGTCGCCGGCCGGCATGTGCTCGAGCACCTGCCGCACGATCTTCATCGACTCGCGGATCTCGTTGATGCGCACCGCGTAGCGGTCGAAGGTGTCGCCGTGCGTTCCCACGATGACGTCGAAGTCGACCTGCTCGTAGAACAGGTACGGCATGTCGCGCCGGAGGTCCCAGGGCACGCCGGTGGCCCGCAGGATCGGGCCCGTCGCGCCGAGGGCGATGGCCTGCTCCGAGGTGATGAC
>VAYF01000286.1:0-1165 GCA_005883885.1 Actinomycetota bacterium
GATGGGCTCCACGAGCGGCGTGAACGAAAGCATCACCTCGCGGAAGCGGTTGGAATGCACGCGATACGCTTCGAAGTCCGGCGGGAGGAAGATCCCCTCAGGGCACAACCTGCGCGCGCGGACCGAGGGCATGGCCGAGTGCACACCCGAACGTCGTGCTTCGTACGACGCGCTCGTAACCACGCCGCGGGAACCGGTCCCGCCGACGATCACCGGCTTGCCGCTGAGCGACGGATCCTTCAACACCTCGACGTTCGCGTAGAAAGCGTCGAGGTCGACGTGCAAGATCGGCTCGGACGGCCTGGCCATGGAGGTCCACGCTACCGCCGAGCCGATCATCCGGCGGATCCCGGGCTCGCGTGCCACAGCCGGCGGGCCGGAGCGTGCACCGCGGTCGGTCCGGCCATCGCCTCGCGCAACCGCCCGTCGCCTCGAGCCCGATGGAGCTCCGTGAGATCCCAGACATCCTCCGCGGTGACGCTCATCCCTTTCACACCGGTGCGCCGCAACTGGCCCCACACCGCCAGCGCGTACGCATGGAACACGGTCTTCGCGACCTTGGGCTGGACCGACTCGAAGACCGTCACCTCGATCGGCCCGGTCGCGTCATCGAGCGACACGAAGATGATCCGCTGACCGCTCCGGACCGCCGGCGTCTGCGAAGCGATCTTGACCCCCGCGACCATCACCCAGGCATCCTGACGGCACCGGTGCAGATCCTTCGCCCTCGTCACCCCGAGATCTGCGAGGAGCGGTCCGAAGAAGCTCACGAGGTGTCGGGTGACATCGAGGCCGAGCACCTCCAGCTCGGCCCTCACCATCTCCGCATCCGTGTACTCGGAGAACCGATGCGCCGGCGCCCCGGCATCGGCGAGCGTGAGCTGGTCGCCCTCGCGCGGCGCATCCACGGTGATCGCTTCGTACAGGTGCCCGCGGCGGTTCGTCCCCGATCCGGTGAGCGCATCGAACCCGCCGGCGTGCGCGAGCGCCTCCGCGACCGGGCGCGTCACGGTGGTGCGACGCAGGAAGTCCCCGACGTCGCGGAACGGACGCTCCGCGCGTGCCGCAAGGACGGACCGGACCTCGGCGTCGCTGATCCCGTGGACGTCCTGGAGGGCGAGGCGGATGGCGTATGTGGGGTCGGGTTGCGGTTCTCGCTGCGCCG
>VAYF01000286.1:1176-3909 GCA_005883885.1 Actinomycetota bacterium
ACCACGTACTCGGGTTCGCTGTGGTTCACGTCGAGCGGGAGGATCGGGACGCCGCGGCGTCGGGCGTCGTCCAGGAGCAACCGTCGTGGATACATGCCGGGATCGTGCGTGAGGATCCCCGCGATGAAGTGCGCGGGATAGTGGGTCTTCAGCCATGCGGAACGATACGTCGGCACCGCGAACGCGGCCGCATGCGCCTTGCAGAACCCGAACGACGCGAACTGTGCAACCGCGTCCCACGTCTTCTCGGCAGCCTCCCGCGCGACCCCACGTGCGGTTGCCCGCGCGAGGAAGTCCCGCTGGAACCCTGGCAGCAGATCCTCGCGGTCAAGATGTCGACGGATGTGATCGGCCTGGGTCAGGTCGTATCCGGCGAGCGCGGCGAGGGTCCGCATCACTTGTTCGTGGTACACGATCACCCCGAACGTCTCCTGGAGCGCCGGCCGAAGCTCCGGGTGGATGTAGCTCGGCTGTTCCAAGGTCATCCGGCGCGAGAGGTACGGACGGATCATGTCGGATTTCACCGGGCCCGGCCGGAACAGCGAGATGTCGACGATCAGGTCCTCCCACCGATCGGGTTGCAGCTTCTGCAACAGCTCACGCTGACCGGGCGATTCGATCTGGAAGCACCCGAGCGTGTCCGACGCGCGGATCAGGTCGAAGGTGGGTCGGTCATCGAGCGCGATCCGATCCAGATCGATCTTCTCCCCCGTGGTGCGGGCGATCTCGTCGAGCGCATGACGCATGGACGAGAGCATCCGCACCCCGAGGATGTCGAGCTTGAGGTACCCCAGCTCCTCGACGTCGTCCTTGTCCGCCTGGGCCATCCGGTGACCGTTGGCGGAGCGTTCGAGCGGGACCCGGTCCACGAGGTCGTGCGAGGCCAGCACGATCCCGCATGGGTGTAGCGCGATGTGGCGGGGGAACCCGTCGAGACGCTCGGCGACACGGAACAGCAGCTCCAGCTGACGCATCGGCAGGTTGATGCCGTCCAGCTCGGGCAGCCGTTCCAAGCCATCGCGGATGTTCCGCGCCGAGATGTGCGGGAAGGACTTCGCGACCATGCCGACCTCGATCTCGGGCAGACCGAGCGCCTTGCCGACCTCCCGGATCGCTGCGCGCGCCCGGAACGTGTCGATCATCGCGACGCACGCGGCACGTTCCTGCCCGTGACGGGACAGGATCATGTCGTACACGTCCTCGCGACGGGCCGACTCCACATCGATATCGACATCGGGGAGCTCATCGCGCATCGGGTTCAGGAACCGTTCGAACGCGAGGTCGTGCCGGAGCGCGTCGACGTCGGAGATCCCGGTGAGGTAACAGACGAACGACCCGGCCGCGCTCCCCCGACACGCGGCCATGATCCCCATCGCCTTCACGTCCGCCACGATCTCCGCGACCGTCAGGAAGTAGGCCGCGTATCCCATCTGCCGGATCATCGAGAGCTCGTGATGCAGGCGATCGCGGAGGCGCTCGTCCTGCTTCATGCCGCGCTCGTGGACGCCCCGCCAGCATCGTTCGGCGAGCATCGCATCGGCGGAACGACCACCGGGGATCGGGAAGTCCGGGAAATGGACCTGCTTCAGACCGAGATCGAACGTGCACCGCTCGGCGACCTCGAGCGTCGCATCGCAGAGGTCGGGACGTTCGGCGAAGAGCGCGCGCATCTCGGCAGGTGGCTTCAGCCAACCTTCCGCGTTCGTCCGGCTCACGTTGCTGGATGCGACCGGCACGATCTTCCGCATGCACTCGAGCGCGTCAGCCAGGAACGCATCGTCGGGCACGAGGTACCGGACGGGGTTCGTCGCGACGGCGACGGCGTCGAGCTTCTCCGCGAACCGGAGCATCGTCCTGATCTCGGTGGCCGAGCCGGCCTCCAGACGGTGCTCGACGGCGACGACGCACCGATCTGGACCGAAGGCTTCGCGGAACGGCGCTGCCAACCGGGCGGCAGCGTCGACGCGGCCGGCGACTGCGAGCCGCCCCGGGTGCGATCGCGGGCCCAGCAGGACGGTCATCCCGGCCGCGTGCGCACAGATCTGCTCAGTGGCGACCCACGGATCCCCCCGCTCGCCCAACAGCTGGGCGTCCGTGAGGAGACGGCACAGGTTCGCGTACCCGGTGTCGTCCTCAGCCAGCAGCACGACGTGCGCAACGCGAGGGGGTGGAGCGGGCGCACGCACGGTGAGGGAAGCGCCGAGGATGGGCTTCACACCGTTGCGTTGACATGCCGAGACGAACCGGGCGGCCCCGTAGAGGCCGTCGCGATCGGTCATCGCGACCGCAGACATCCCCAGATCCGCGGCCTGCTCGGCCACCTGCTCCGGGGCGAACGCTCCTTCCTTCAAGGAGAAGTAGGAGCGGACATCGAGGTGAACGAAGGACATGGAGGGCCCGTCTCTAACTCGAACGTATGTTCGAGTCTGAAGCTTCGTGGCGATATCCGTCAAGGCGGGTTCCCGGTCCGATCGGATCGGGTAGGACCGTTCCTGGATGACCGAGAACTCCGCAGATGGATTCCTCCCCCAGGAACGCTCCCTGACATCTCTCGCGAAGGCCATCCAGAGCTGTCAGGGCTGCGACCTGTACCTCAACGCGACGCGGGCCGTCTTCGGTGAGGGCTCGGAGCGAGCCCGCGTGATGCTCATCGGCGAGCAACCGGGCGACCGCGAGGACGTGGAAGGCCACCCGTTCGTCGGCCCCGCCGGCGGGGTCCTCGACCGCGCCTTG
>VAYF01000287.1 GCA_005883885.1 Actinomycetota bacterium
CGATGCGTACGGCTGGTGGGACGAACGTCCCGCGTCGGGTCCGGATCCCGGGTCGCTGATCGCGGCGATCGAGGTCGGGGACCACGACCTCGCCGGGTCGGCGCTGTTCGACGACCTTCAGCCGGGGGTGGCGGTCCGGCACCCGGAGGTGGAGCGCGCCGTCGCCGCCTTCGGCGCCGCCGGCGCGCGCGGCGCCGTGATGTCCGGGAGCGGGCCGACCGTCGTCGCGCTCGCTCGCGACCCGGTCCACGCCGCTGCGATCGCGTCGGCGGTCCCCGGCTCGTTCGTGACGACCGCGCCCCCGCCGGCGCCTCCCCCGCGTACGATTGCAGAGCCTTCCGGGGTCGTCTAACGGCAAGACGCGGGCCTTTGGAGCCTGAAATGGAGGTTCGACCCCTCCCCCCGGAACCGCGGTCGGGTTGCCGCCGCGGCGTGCATCCGCGACCATGTGGGCCCCTCGCAGGGACCACTCGTTGGCCACGACGACGACCACACGACCCCGATCGCTCGCCGCGGTGATCCTCGCCGCCGGGAAGGGCAAGCGGCTGAAGTCCGCCCGCCCCAAGGTCCTGCACCCGGTGTGCGGCAGGCCGGCGCTCTGGCATGTCGTGCAGACCGCGCTCGCCGCTCGCCCCGACAAGGTCGTGATCGTCGTCGCGCACGGCGCCGAGGATGTGCGCGCCGAGGTCGCATCCTGGAAGATCACGCCGAAGCCGGTGTTCGTCGAGCAGACCCGGCAGCTCGGCACCGGCCACGCCGTGCTCGCCGCGAAGTCGGCGGTCGGCCGCGTTGACGACGTGTTGGTGGCGAACGGGGACTTCGACCCGGTCCTGCCCGAGGACATCCGGGCGCTCCTCCGCCGGCATCGGCGTGTCGACGCCGTCGCGACGATCGCGTCGACCGAGCTGCGCGATCCCGGGACGTACCAGCGCATCGTCCGCGACGGCGGCCGCGTGATCGACGTCGTCGAAGGCACGGACGCCCCCACGGAGGTCCGGCGGATCAACGAGGTGGGGACCAACTGGATGGCGTTCCGGCGGGGCCCGTTGTTCGCCGCGCTGCCGAAGGTGCGCCGGAACAACCGGCAGCACGAGTACTACCTGAACGATGCCGTCTCGATCCTCTTGCGATCGGGCGCCCGGGTGGAGGCCCTCCTCTGCGACACCGGCGGGACGCTCGGGCTCAACTCGCGCGGGGGACTCGCCGCGGTGATCGCCGTGGTGCGCGGGCGGATCAACGGGAAGCACCTGGACAGCGGGGTGACCCTGCTCGACCCGGGGGCCACCTACATCGACGTCGAGGTTCGGATCGGACGGGACAGCACGATCTACCCGAACGCGCTCCTCGAGGGGTCGACGGTGATCGGCAGGGACTGTGCGATCGGACCGTCCGTCCGGATCGCGGACTCCTCGATCGGCGACCGCAGCACGGTGCAGTTCGCCGTGATCCTCGGATCGACCGTCGGCAAGGATGTCGCCGTCGGCCCCTTCGTCCGGATGCGCCCGGGCGTGGAGATGGCCGACGGCTCGAAGGCGGGTGCCTTCGTCGATCTGAAGGCTGCGCGGGTCGGGCGAGGCTCGAAGGTGCCCCACCTGTCCTACGTGGGCGACGCGGATCTGGGCGAGGACGTCAACGTCGGGGCGGGCACGGTGACGATCAACTACGACGGCTATGCGAAGCATCGGACGGTGATCGAAGACGGAGCCCGGATCGGTTCCGATACCATGCTCGTTGCGCCTGTTCGGGTCGGTCGCGACGCGGTGACCGGTGCCGGTTCCGTGATCACGAAAGACGTCCCGCCGGGATCGCTCGCCGTCGAGCGAACCGAGCAGCGGAACGTCCCGGGCTACCGGGAGCGCAAGGACGCGGAGCACCGCCGAGGCACGAGGAGGCGCTGAGCGTGGAGATCATGACCAAGAAGCGGATGATGCTCTACTCGGGCACCATCCATCCGACGCTCGCGCACGAGATCGCCGACAACCTCGGTATCCCCGTCAGTGAGGGGGAGATCCGTCGGTTCGCCTCGGGCGAGATCTACTTCCGTGCCGAGGAGTCGGTGCGCGGCGCCGACGTGTTCGTCGTGCAGACCCACTACGAGCCGGTGAACGAGGCGATCGTCGAGCAGCTCATCATGATCGACGCGATGAAGCGCGCCAGCGCGAAGCGCATCACGGCCGTGGTCCCGTACTACGGCTACTCCCGGCAGGACAAGAAGGCCGTCTCCCGCGAGGCGATCAGCGCGAAGCTCGTAGCCGACCTCCTCTGCACGGCCGGTGCGAACCGTTGCGTGTCGGTCGACCTGCACAGCGGCCAGATCCAGGGGTTCTTCGACGCCCCGTTCGACCACCTCACGGCGCTCCCGCTGCTGTCCAGCTACTTGAAAGACTCCCTCGGGTTGCACGGCGACGACGTCGTGGTCGTGGCGCCGGACGCCGGACGCATCAAGACCGCCGAGAAGCTCCGCGAGTACCTGCACGCGGACCTCGCGTTCCTGTACAAGCGGCGGTCACGGACCGAGGCGCACAAGATCGAGGAGATGACGGTGGTCGGCGAGGTCGACGGTCGCCCCTGCGTGCTCGTCGACGACATGATCGACACGGGCGCGACCCTGACGGAGGGTGTGAAGGCGCTCGCCGCGATGGGCGCGGGGCCCATCTTCACCGGCGCGACGCACGCCCTGTTCTCGGGGAAAGCACGGCAGCACCTCGAGGAGGCGCCCATCGACCAGGTGATCGTGACCAACACGGTCCCGATCCCCGAGGAGAAGCAGTTCTCGAAGCTCCGCGTGTTGTCGATCGCTCCGCTGATCGCCAGCGCCCAGCGAGCCGCGGTTGGCCGTGATCGTCGCGTGGCCAAGCTGGCCGAGGATCGGGTTCCCGTGCGGATCGGTGAGCCGCACCCTTACGGTGTGCCCGACGGGGATGGTGAAGACGCACTTTCCCGTGCGTGACCAGCGGCCGACGGGCGCGATCGTCCCGCCACTGACCGCGCCGGAGGGGCTGCCGCTCGGGTCGCGGACGTCGCAGGTCATCGTCTCGGGTCCGGTCAGGATGATCGCAGCCTCGTGCTGCCCGTAGACACCGCCCACGGCGGGGTCGCTTCCGTCCCACGGCGTGAGGCAGGGACTGATGCCGGTGTCGCCGACCCGGCTATACACGACCTGCATGACGGGACAGGCCCTGTGTGTCCAACGGATCGCCCACGAGATCGCGTCGGTCGTCCCCGCGGACGTGACGTCCCCCGGTTGCGGGACCGTCCGCGACGGCCACGAGATGGCGAGCACGAAACCGCCCGACGCCGTCTGGTATCCGGTGCCTTCACCGGGAAGGGCCACGATCCACGCGC
>VAYF01000288.1 GCA_005883885.1 Actinomycetota bacterium
ATGCTTCGCTCGGGGCAACCCGCCGGCCCGCGTGTCGTGGCGCTGGCGGAGGGGCTGCCCTTCGCCGACGCCGGATTCGCGGCGCTCACGTTCACCTACCTGCTGCGCTACGTCGACGATCCCGCCGCCACGATGCGGGAGCTCGCGAGGGTCGTTACGCCCGGCGGCGTGATCGCGTCGCTCGAGTTCCACGTGCCCGGAGCCAGGTGGGCCCGGGCGGCGTGGCGGCCCTACACGCGGTACGTGATGCCCCTCGTCGGATCGGTCGTCTCGCCGGCATGGGCGGGCACCGCACGCTTCCTCAGCCGGTCGATCGACGGGTACTGGCGTGCCCATCCGCTCCGCGAACAGCTCGGCTGGTGGGAAGCGGCCGGGATCGATCCGGTCCACACGCGAACGATGTCCAACGGCGCCGCGATCGTGACATGGGGGGTGAGGCGGTGAGTCCGGAGGGGGAGCGGCCGGCCTTCTACGCCCTTGCTCCTGGAGGATGGCGCGACTACGTGACCCTGCTCCACCCGCCGTACACGTTGTGGCACCTCTCGTATGTCGTGATCGGGGCGTGCACGGTTCCGGACGTCAACCTCGGGTACCTCGCGTGGTCCGTGCTCGCCTTCTTCGGGGCGGTCGGTCTGGGCGCGCACGCCCTCGATGAGTTGAACGGGCGACCGCTGGGAACGGCGATCCCCTCGCCCGTGCTCGTCGCGATCGCGTTCGTCGGGCTGAGCGGCGCGGCCGTGCTCGGCATCTACGGCGCGGTCCTCGTGACGTGGTGGATGCTCGCGTTCATCGTCGTGGGGGTGTTCATGGCGCTCGCCTACAACCTCGAATGGTTCCACGGCACGTTCCATTCGGATCTGTGGTTCGCGATCGGGTGGGGTGCGTTCCCCGCGCTGACCGCTGCGTTCGCTCAGATGGGCCGGCTCCTATGGGCGGGGCTGCTGGCCGCCGCCGCTTGCGCCATGCTCTCTGCGGCACAGCGTGTCCTGTCGACACCGGTTCGCCGCCTCCGGAGGAACGCGGTGGCGATCGAAGGGCGGGCCCTCTACGACGATGGGACCGACGAGCCGCTCGACAACGCATGGCTCCGCGGGACCCCCGAGCGGGCGCTCCGTCTGCTGTCCGTCGCGGTGCCGGTGCTCGCCGCCGCCATGCTCGCCGCCGCCGTCGCACGACGCTGAGGTCGTCATATCGGCAGACCCCGCTACCCTGGTCTGCATGGCTCAGGCGACCACCCTCGGCGAACTTCGTGCCTCCTCGTACCCGGACCGGACCGTCAAGCAGGAGCTCCGCGCCAACCTCCTCGATCGGCTCGAGCTCGGCCGCGAGCTCTTCCCCGGCATCCTCGGTTTCGACGACACCGTCCTGCCCGGTCTCGAGCGTGGGATCCTCGCGGGGCACGATCTGATCCTGCTGGGCGAGCGAGGCCAGGCGAAGACCCGGCTCGTTCGGACGATCGTCAACCTGCTTGACGATTCCGTCCCGGCCATCACCGGCTGTGAGGTGAACGACCATCCGTTCCGGCCGATCTGCGCCCGCTGCCGCGATCTGGTCGCGGCCGAGGGCGACGCAACGCCGATCACGTGGCTCGCGCCGGACGAGCGCTACAGCGAGAAGCTCGCGACCCCCGACACGTCCGTCGCGGATCTGATCGGTGACGTCGATCCGATCCGGGTGGCGGAGGGGCGCTACCTGGCGGATGAGCTCACGATCCATTACGGGATGATCCCGCGGACCCATCGGGGGATCGTCGCGATCAACGAGCTGCCCGATCTTCCGGAGCGCATCCAGGTCTCGCTGTTCAACATCCTCGAGGAGCGTGACGTGCAGATCCGCGGCTATCGGATCAGGCTCCCGCTGGACATCCTGCTCGTCGTGACCGCTAACCCCGACGACTACACCCATCGTGGCCGGATCGTCTCGCCGCTCAAGGACCGGTTCGGGACACAGGTCCGCACGCATTACCCGGACACGCCGTCCGACGAGATCTTGATCATGGATCAGGAGACACGGCCGCTCACGGGCGGCATCCCCGTCCGGATCCCCGTGTTCATGATCCAGGCCGCGGCCGTCCGTCGAGCGGCGCGCACGCATGAGCCGGAGGCCGTCCCCCGCCCGATCGACCTGTCAGCCGTCCTGCTTTCCTCGGAGGGGCGCGTGGAGTTCGACACGGTCGAGGAGGGACGCGAACACGACATCCTGGCGCGTGCCCTACGGCAGGCCGAGCTCAACGTGTTCCGCCGGAGACTGTCGGGCCATGACTTCTCGGGTCTCCTCGGCCGGTTCGATGACCCGTCGTTCGCCGTCGACACCTCCGAGCTCACGCCGGCGTCGGACCTCCTGGGCGGGTTGGGCGACCTCCCCGGGCTCGCCAAGCTGCTCGAGCGGCTGGGCGTGCAGGAAGAAAGTCCCGGCGTCGCCGCGAGCGCGCTCGAGTTCGCGCTGGAGGGGTTGCACCTGTCCCGGCGGCTGAACAAGGACGAGGACGGCGGGGCCGCGCGCTACGCGGGAGCCGAGGACTCGACCGCCGGGTAGGGATCGCGCGTAGCTGTTCGGACCGGCAGGAAGACCAGCAGCAGCACGTAGGCCAACACGTAGGCGTTCTCCAACAAGGGCGTGAGGAACGGGCCGACCGCGAGTCGGCCGTCGGCGAACCAGTCGGGGAGGCGAAGCACGAAGACGGCGAGCACCCCGGCTGCGGACACCCATCGCCAGGTCTCGCGTCCGTCCCCGAGCAACACCCCCGCCGCCGGGACGATCCACACGCCATGGTGGATCCACGAGACCGGCGAGACGAGCAGGGCGGTGAGCCCGATGATCGTCGCCGCGGCGAGCTCGTCGCCTGCTGTGTGCGCGATGCGGGCCCGACCCAGGCCGATGAAGAGCAAGACCGCGACGAGGAGGGCCCACACCAGGGGTTCCGACCATCCGGACCGCACGAGCCACCCATGCACGGATTGGTTGCTCACGAAGCTCGCGTCTCCGACCCGGTCGTTCCGGAAGACGACCTCGGTCCAGAACTGACGTGACAGGTCCGGGCGGGCGATCGCTGCGGCGAGCCACAGGCCGACCGAGGTGGCGGCCGCGACGAGCGCCGGTCGCCAGCGCTTCGTCGTGAGCCAGGAGACGGCGAAGATCCCGGGGGTCAGCTTCAGTGCGGCCGCGAAGCCGACGAGGACCCCGCGGGGCAGCCGCGTGCGCTCGGGAACGACGTCGGCGAGACAGACGGCCGTCAGCACGATGCCGAGCTGACCGAACCAGAACACGC
Organism: Actinomycetota bacterium; assembly: GCA_005883885.1. Taxonomy (GTDB): domain Bacteria; phylum Actinomycetota; class UBA4738; order UBA4738; family HRBIN12; genus AC-51. The sequence goes on from VAYF01000288.1 coordinate 3,269, forward strand.
TGGCGATGGGCGTGGTGAGCGCGGCCGCGATCACGATCACGACGAACCACACGGACCGCGCCTCCCCCTTCCGGTCGAGGAAGCGTGTGTAGCAGAGGTGAACGATCCAGGCGAGGAGCGCGATGTTGAGCGCGGTCCACGCCAGCGAAGCGATCCGCCACGGTAGCCAACCGACGGGGGAGAGGAGGCCAGCCCAGACGGGCGGGTAGGTGTACGGCAACGGCACCGCAAGGGTGGCCCCCCAACCGTTGTCGTACAGGCCGCCGCCGGTCGCGAACATCTTGGCGGCGTGCAGGTAGACCGCGAGATCGACGGGCGGAGTCGGTCGCAGGGTCGTCAGGAGCAGCATGATCACGACGAACGTGCCGAAGAGCGTGATCGTGACGATCCGGTTGCGTTGGGACCCCATCGGTCATCCGAGGATACGGCCGCCGCTTCGCTCCTCTCGAGGCCAACCGTAGACTCCCCGGCCGATGCCGGAGGTCCACAAGTACGTCGGGTTCCTCGTCGAGGCCGTCTTCACGGTGGGCTGGGTGTGGGGGCTGATCGCGTTGATCCGGCGGCGCTCGCCCGGGCAAGGCTTCTGGACCTGGCTGGTGGTCGCGCAGGTGATCGCCGGCGTCCAGGCGGCGATCGGTCTGATCCTGTTGCTCCTGGGATACCGGGTGACGTGGCTGCATTACGTCTACGGGTTCGGGCCGCTCGTGGTCTTCCTGATCGCCCACCAGATGGCGCGCGAGGTCCACGCGAGCGAGCCGGGAGGGCGGCTCTCGCAGCCGTGGGTGGTGTTCGCCGCGGCCGCATTCATCTGCTTCGGGCTCGCCGGCCGCGCGCTGATGACCGGCCTGGGCTACGGGTGAACCGCCGTACCCTTGAGAGGTGGCTCGCTTCCGCTACTCGCGGTGGGACGGCTCGCAGGATCCGTTCGCGGATGACATGCCGGCCTCCGACGTCCTGGAAGAGCTCTCCGACGACATCTTGACGGGCGACTCGCCTGACGCGGCGCTCCGCCGGTTGATGCGTCGCGGCATGCAAGGCCGCTTCAGCGGTCTCGACTCGCTCCGCAGCCGGCTCCAGCAGCTGCGCGACGAGGAACAGACGAGGTTGAACCTCGCGGGCCCGTTGGAGGAGCTTCGCCAGCGCCTCGACGAGATCCTGGATCGTGAGCGCTCGCGACTGTCGTTCGAGCCCGGAGAGGACGCGCGGTTGCGCGAGGCCTCGCTGGACGCGCTCCCGCCGGACGTGCCCGGCCAGATCCGGGAGCTCCAGGACTACCGTTTCGTGGATCCGGACGCGAAGCGGATGTTCGAGGAGCTGATGGAGCATCTGAAGGAGCAGGTGCTCGGGTCGTACTTCCGGCAACTCGCACAAGGCATGCGCAACATCGATCCGGAGCAGCTGGCTCGGTTCAAGGACATGATCGCCGAGCTGAACGGGATGCTCGAGCGACGGGAGCGGGGCGAGGATGTCCAACCGGCGTTCGAGGACTTCATGCAACGCTACGGCGATCTGTTCCCCGAACGGCCGCGCACCCTTGACGAGTTGCTCGAGCAGATGGCTCGGCGGATGGCGGCGATGTCGCGCCTCCTCGCGTCGCTGTCGGACGAGCAGCGCGCCGAGCTGCAGCAGCTCGTCGACGACGTGATGCAAGACATGGACCTGGCGTTCGAGCTCGACCGGCTCGGGGCGAACCTCTCTGGCGCGTTCCCGGACGCCGGGTGGGATGAGCCGGGATGGGGCATGGGCGAGGACGCGATGCCGATGTCCGCCACGGTGGACGCGCTCGAGCGGATGCATGACTACGAGGAGCTCGACCGCACGCTCGAGGGGTCCTACCCCGGAGCGTCGCTCGAAGACGTCGACGAGGACGCGCTCCGGCGGACGATGGGTGAGCCGGCGGTCCGCGATCTCCGACGGCTGGAGCAGATCGAGAAGATGCTCGAGGACGCGGGGCTCGTGCAGCGGCGGCACGGCCGCCTCGAGCTGACGCCGCGCGGCGCGCGGAAGATGGGCGAACGCGCGCTCACGCGCGTGTTCGAACGTCTGACGCGTGACCGCGAGGGGACACACGAGGCGAGGGACCCGGGCGGGCTCGCCGAGCCGACCGGACAGACGCGACCCTGGCGCTTCGGCGACCACGGACAGATCGACGTCCAGCGGACGGTGTTCAACGCGGTGACGCGCGGCGCGGCATCCGACGGGATCGTGCGGCTTCGTCCCGACGACTTCGAACTGGTCGAAGCGGAGGAGCGAACGGAGACCGCCACCGCGCTGCTCCTCGATCTGTCGTTCTCGATGCCGCTTCGCGGGCACCTGGTGCACGCGAAGAAGATGGCGCTCGCGT
>VAYF01000289.1 GCA_005883885.1 Actinomycetota bacterium
AGTCAGAGCGGGGAGACGATCGACACCCTCGAGGCGGCCCGCCACGCGGCCCGGCAGGGCTCGCAGGTGCTCGCGGTGACGAACACGGTGGGGTCGTCGCTCGCGCGCGAGGCCGACGGCGTCTTCTACACCCACGCGGGACCGGAGATCGGGGTCGCCGCCTCGAAGACGTTCGCCACGCAGATGGTCGCACAGGAGCTCGTCGCCCTCTACCTGGCGCAGGTCCGGGCTGCGAAGTTCCCGGAGGAGATCGCCGAGGTGCTCGCGGACCTCGACGAGCTGCCGGCCAAGGTCGCGCGCGCGATCGCGTCGGAAGATCGCGTAGGTGCCGTCGCGGAACGACTCGCCGACGCGCGCGACGTGCTCTTCATCGGACGCCACACCGGTTATCCGGCGGCGCTCGAGGGCGCGCTCAAGCTGAAGGAGCTGAGCTACATCCACGCGGAGGCCTATCCAGCCGGCGAACTGAAGCACGGGCCGATCGCCCTGATCGAAGATGGCGTTCCCGTCGTGGCGATCGCGACGCGCTGCCACGTCTACCCGAAGATGCTCTCGAACATCCAAGAGGTGAAAGCCCGTGGCGCATCGGTGATCGCCATCGTGACCGAGGGCGACACCGAGGCGGCCCGTCTGGCCGACCACGTGCTGGAGGTGCCGGAGACGCCGGAGCTGCTCTCTCCAGTGGTCGTGACCGTCCCGCTCCAGCTGCTCGCCTATCACGTCGCCGTGCTCCGCGGTTGCGACGTGGATCAGCCGCGCAACCTCGCGAAGTCCGTCACCGTCGAGTAGCGTCCGGGCGTGCTCCGAGCGGCCGCCCGACTGTCCGTGGTGGTGCTCCTGGCGGCCTCAGCCGAGTTCGTCACGGCGACTCCGTGCTCCGCGTGCAGCTGCGTCCCCCGCACCCCGAAGCAACTCCTGCATCACGCAGACGCGGCCTTCGTGGGTACGGTCGTCGCGGAGCAGCCGATCGATACGACGACCACCGTGCAGACCTTCGCGGTGCAGGGGGTCTTCAAAGGGGCGCTCGGTGCGACGGTCAACGTGATCGAGCCGATCGGCTCGGGAGGAGGAAGCACGTGCGGCATCGCTTATGCGCTCGGCGCCCGGGTCGCGGTCGTGCTCTCTCGTCAGGGTGATGGCTGGACGACCGACAGCTGTTCGTTGGTCTCGCTGGCCGATCTCGAGGCGGTCGCACCCTCGCCCGTCCCGCCTCGCCCCGAACCCAGCCCCTCCACTTTCCCGACCGTTCCTCCGTTCGCGCCGGTGGCGTCGCACGGCCTCGGGTGGCCGGCGGTGGTGCTCGGGTTGCTCGTCGGGGTCGCTGGGATCGCGCTCGCCCTCTCGCTCGGGGGTCGGAGCGGGAGGACGCATGGACGCCCCGCTCCGGGGTCGGTCGAAGCCGGAGGTCCGGACGAGCCGCCCGGCGAGCCGCCAGCTACCGATCCGGCTGACCGTCCCGGGCCGACCCGCTAGCCTTTCCGGCGTGGAGATCGTCGGGCTCGGCGTCGACATCTGCGAGATCGCGCGGATCGAGCGGGCCCTGACCCGTCATCCGACGATGCGCGCACGCGTGTTCACCCCCGAGGAGACCGCGTATTGCGACGCCAAGGCGCGCCCGGCCGAGTCGTATGCCGGGCGCTTCGCCGCTCGGGAGGCGGTGATCAAGGCGCTCGGCGGGTACCGGGGCCGCCGTTGGCAGGACATCAGCGTCACGAGACGGCCCTCGGGCGCGCCCGAGGTGCTTCTCACGGGGAACGCGAAGGACCGGGCCGACGCGCTCAGGGTCTCCCGCGTGCTGATCACCTTCACCCACGAGCGGACGAACGCGGTCGCGTTCGCGATCGCGGTGATCGACGGATGAAGCCGGTCCTCTCGCCGCAGGAGGCGGTCGAGCTCGATCGTGCCACGCAGGCGCGGGGTGTGGCGGCCGAGGACCTCATGGAACGCGCCGGCTGGGCCGTGGCGAGAGCCTGCGCGGACCTCACCGGGGGCACGTACGGACGCCGCGCCGTCGTCGTGTGCGGCAAGGGGAACAACGGCGGCGACGGGTTCGTCACCGCGCGACATCTCGCGCGGTGGGGGATGCGGGTCGTCGTCATCGCGCTGCAGGATCCCGCGGGATCGCGGGATCCTGCAGCGGCCAACCTCCGGCGGCTGGCCGAGGCGGGGGTCCGCGTTCGCCGGTTCGATCCAGCCACCCTCGGTCGCGAACTCGATCGCGCCGACGTCGCTGTCGACGCGATCTTCGGCACGGGCTTCCGTGGGGAGCCCGAGGACGACTGGGCCGAGGCGATCGACGGGCTGAACGCGGCGCTCGTCCCCATCGTCGCCGTCGACATCCCGAGCGGTGTCGACGGG
>VAYF01000292.1 GCA_005883885.1 Actinomycetota bacterium
ACAGCTGGACCAGGCCGAGGAGCATCTTCGAGAGGCCGATGGTCTTGGAAGACAGAGCCACGCCGACGCCAGTCGGTCCCTTGCACTCGAGCGCTTGGCCGAGGTGGCGCTTGCCGCGGGCCGACCCGAGCAGGCGCAGGCGCCCCTTGGAGATGCGCTCGTGCTCGCCCAGGTGTCCACGCTCGCGGGACACCTCTTGCCCCGGATCTACGGTGCCGCGATCAGCGCAGCCGGGGATCTCGCGGCGGCGTCGGTCGTTCTGGCACAGGCCGACGAAGCCCTCGGTGACACACCGGCATGCATCCCATGTTCGGTCGGGTTCCTGCTCGCCGCTGCCACCTGCTGCGCGCACGCCGCAGATCTCGACCGGGCCGGTTCCTACGTTGAGCGCGCCTCAGACGTTGCTGGCATGTGGGGGGAAGGCGCATGGACGGCAGGTGTCGCCGAGGCACGGGGCGAGGTGTTCATCGCGCGGACCGAGCCCGAGAAGGCAGTCCCCCTTCTCTGGGAGGCCGCGGATCTGTTCGGGGGTGCGGGACAACCGCTCGACGAAGCGCGCTGCCGGGTCCGAGCAGAAGAGATCTCCTCAAGGAAGCCTCCGAGGAAGGACCGAGGAAGAACCGCACCCTAGCGTGGCCATGGTCCAGGTGGCGCCAGTCGCGCCGCCCCGGAGGAAGGAGGGACCATGGCAGAGAAGGACGGCCTCGACGTCCGCCACTCTCAGGCGTCGGAGGCCGGAGCCCAGCAGCCGCTGGGGAGCTTCGATCTCTTGTGCACGGGGTTCCACCCGTTGCGCCGACCGGCGAAGAGCGGGGTGCACGAGTTCGACGCGGGCACCCTGGGGTGCGCCGACGGGCTTGCGGGGGAATTCCGCAAGCAGATCGGGGCCATCCCAGTGGGGGATGTGTTGATCGTGACGGCTCGGGATCCGGCGGCGAGGGAAGACCTGCCTCCTCTCGCGCGGATGATGGGTCACGCGGTTCGTTCGGTCGAGACGCCCGGTGACGGGCGCCTCCTGATGACAGTGGAGCGTGGACGATGAGCGAGAAGTTGATCTTCAACTGCACGTACGGCAAGGAGGAACCGGAGCGGGCGACGCTCCCCTTCGTGGCAGCGAACATCGCCGCGACGGCGGGGCAGGACGCAGTGGTCCTCTGCACGATCGAGGCCGTCTGGCTCGGCACCACGGGTGGAACCGATGGCATCGCGCAGCCGGGACTGCCCGTCCTGGATGACCTCTATCAGCAGTTCATCGACAACGGCGGCACCGTCTGGGTCTGTGGAGCCTGCGCGAAGCCCCGGGGCATCGGCGACGAGCAACTCGGCAAGGGGTCCGTCATCGTCGGCGCGGCCAAGGTCGTCGAGGAAGTCATCGCCGGCGCCAAGACCGTTGCGTTCGCGTGATCGACGCCCTGCACTCCGTCACTCGGGTCCATAGGGACTGAGGTCAGGGGATCCGGGCGGTCTCGCTCTCCGGTGCAGGATTGGCTTTGATGAAGTCATCCTCCGGTCGGGACGACACCGCCTGGATCCCTTGAACGACGTACGGCGCCGGCACCGTGGCGAGATGGACTCGTCGGGCTAGGAAGGAGGAGGGAGCTTGAACGTCCTCTTGATCCTTAACGATCCGGCGTACGGAACGGAGCGCTCCTGGAACGGACTTCGTCTCGCGGGCTCACTCTCCAAGCGAGAGGGCGTTGAGGTCCGCGTCTTCTTGGTCGGGGACGCCGTCGGATGCGCGATGGCCGGTCAGAAGATCCCCGATGGCTACTACCACCTCGATCGGATGATCCTGTCCGCAGCACGCCACGGCGCACAGGTGGGCTGTTGCGGCACGTGCATGGATGCACGCGGCATCACCGAGGAGATGCTCACCGAAGGGGCGCGTCGCTCCTCGCTAGAGGAGCTCACCAACTGGACGTTGTGGGCAGACAAGGTGGCAAGCTTCTAGGTCGGTCGATGGAGGATCTCGGGTCCATACGCTTGTCCATACACATAGAGAGGCGCACTCCCTGGCGGCGGGCGCAGGCGAAGCAACCGAGCTCCGAAATGGCTCGACCGGAGACCGGCGGGGGCGGGCTCCCCACCTGGATCCCATCAGATGCGGATGTAGATGTTGTCGCCTCCCGCAGTGTGGCTGAAGTTGACGATCCCCGGAACGTTCAGCGTGACGCCTTCGCCGGCGGGCGGTCTATGGCTCGCCGGCGCCTGCGGCCCGACGACGCAGAACACGGTCAGCATCCCGGGGAACTGACCGATCGGCGTATCGAGCACCACGGCCATCTTCACCGCGCCGCCGCAGAGGTTGTCATCGCCCAGGTCGACGCCGAGCGACGGGATGAAGCGGCATCCATAGAAGTCGAAGCTGATGAGCGATGTGGCGGTCCACGTTCCGGCTCCCCGGACGTTGCCGTCGGCGTCGAAGTGCGTGAACTCTCCGGTCGCAGAGACGGACTTCGGGGACACGTCGAACCATGCGCCCTCGTCGACCGTCACCGCGACGTGATCACCGTTGGCCGCCGTGCCGGTGTTCTCCTCCTCGGCGATCAGGAGGAACGTATCGGGACTGTGCGCGGCCTGAGCCGCCGGCAT
>VAYF01000293.1 GCA_005883885.1 Actinomycetota bacterium
ATGGCGCGAGCGCGCGCGCCCCGGGTTCGTCTTCACGCTGAAGGCGAACCAGCGGATCACCCACTGGAAGCGGCTGGAAGACGTGGAGGAGGACGTTCGGGGATTCGTGACGACCGGCAGGCTCCTGGCCGACCGCTTCGGATGCGTGCTGTTCCAGTGCCCCCCGAGCCTGCACTACGACGCCGACCTGCTCGCCAGGTTCCTCGACACGCTTCCGCCGAACGGCCCGGCCTACGCGATGGAGTTCCGGCACCCCTCGTGGGCGGAAGCTCGCGACGCGTTGCTCGAACGACGGGTCGCGTGGTGCGTGGCCGAGACCGACGACAAGGACCCGAAGCCCGAGGACCTGTCGTGGGAACCGGTTGGGTACCTCCGGCTGCGGAAGACCGAGTACACCGACGAGGAGCTCGCGACGTGGGCGGGACGGATCCGGCCCGCGCTCGATGCGGGCGGCACCGTCTTCACCTATTTCAAGCACGAGGACGAGGGTGCCTCGCCGAAGATGGCGTTGAGGCTTCGGTCGATCCTCGGATCTCGAGGTCAGCAGGCTGCGAGCTAACAGTAGTACTTCTCTTGGATCCGTTCTGCCCTTTGCAGAGGGATCAGGAACGCCACGCTGGCCGCACCTTCAAAGAGCGGCCGATCCGCAACGAACCCGCAACACGGTGCGCAACTGCATCGTCCTACGCTGTCGCCATGAGGGAGGTGGGACGCACCCTAGGTCTCGTTGTTGGGCTCGTCGGGATCGGTCTCATGTGGTTCGCGACCCAGACGGCGGATGAAGGCGACCTGGTCCTCGGCAAGATCGAGGTCGCTCACTGGCTTGAGACTGGACTGTGGGTGAATGCGATCCTGATGCTCGTGGGGTTGAGCATCGCCTTAACGGCCAGCGTACTCATGGTGCTGATCACGCGCCGGACCGTTTGGGACTTCCTGATCGCAGCGTCGTTCGTGCTGATCGCTGGCATCGGATGCGTGCTGGTTTGGGCCACGGCACAGGGCCACTACGTGAACCTCACGAGATCATGGCCGCAGTAGGAAGGCATTTTCCGCTGCTTTCCCGTCACCCAGGCATCAAGACAGAGAGATGTCCGTTCGGCGTGTTGACTTCTCGAGTAACGCAAGGATGATGAATACCAGATCGGTCTCGCGGGGTGCTTAGGAGGTCACTTGGTCGCTCAGTACTCCACCAACCCATCGAACGATGTGGCAGGCATCTTCTTCCTGTGGCTTCTCTTCCTCTTTGGTCTCGCGTTCATCCCGGCGACCATCGCGAGCAACAAGGGCCACAATGGAGTCGGCTTCTACTTCTTCGGTTTGTTCTTCTTCCTTCCCGCCCTCATCGTTGCTTTAGTCATCCCGGCCAAGGATGGCGCGGGCGCGCGAGTGCCGGCCGCACCGGCACCTACCCCGCCCTCGGCAGAAAGACTTGGTCGAGCTGGACTTGCCCCTCCTCCGGGTCCTGGAGTCGTTCGTGAATGTCCTCATTGCAAGGAACCGATGCGACGCGATGCGTCCGTCTGCCCTCACTGTCGCCGTGAGTCTGATCCTTGGGAGTATCGCGAAGGTCTTTGGTGGCTCCATACCGAGCAAGGCGCGGTTTGGCTACATGAGTCTTCGCAGACATGGCGGTCGGCGGATGAGGTAGCGAACGCCCAGTCGGTAGGGCGCTACAGGGCGTCACTCGTCTCACTGGGTAACGACGTGAAGGCGGCAGCGAAAGTGTTTCGAGAGGGCTCCAACGCCGATTTCACCGAGGGGGCGTTGCGCCGGATCAAGCCCGGGACCCCGATCGGGTCGGCGTTGCCGAAGGAGGAAGCTGAGGCCCTCAAGCAAGCGCTCGCCGATGTTGGAACAGTGGTGGAGATCCAGATCGAAGAATAGCAGGAGGCCCTGCGCCAACGGGGTCCCGATCGGGGACCGTGCGTCCCTGCTCAGCGATCGATCGCCGAGAGCGCGTTCACCTGCCCGTGTCCGTACCAGGAGTTGTAGCCGGTGCCGCCCGAACAGTGTTGCGGTGCACCGTTGCTGACCGATGGGAAGAACGAGTACTCGGCCAGAACAGCGGGCGTCGGGCACGCGATCGGGTCCGCCGTGTTCTC
>VAYF01000294.1 GCA_005883885.1 Actinomycetota bacterium
AACGTCGCGTCGGCGGACAGCGTGTCGACGTCGCCGCCGAACAACCCCGAGAGCAGCGGCGCGAGCGCCCGATCGGTGGCTTCGTCCCCGAGACGTCGCCGCAGGAGTCCGCCGAGCGTCTCGTCCCCATCCTCGCGCCGCTTCCGGATCACGAGGTCGCGGAGCGCCCGGCGCCGGCCGCGACCGGAGAGACCTCGCCAATGGAAGAGGTCGCCGAGGTCCCCTGGGATCCCGAACGCGGTGCCCGCGGGATAGGGAACGAGGCCGCCCCGGGTCCACAGCCACGTGCCGGTCGCAGCCGGCCTCGCCGTCTCGATCCCGAGCTCGCGGCAGAGCTCCGTCGCCCACGGCTTCCGCCCGAGGAACGAATCGGGGCCGGCATCCAACGGGATGCCGGCCACCTCCACCGTCCGCAGCGTCCCGCCGGGACGCTGCGACGCCTCCAGCACGACGACATCGATCGACGGATCCGCCACCTGCAGCCGGAAGGCGGCCGTCAGACCGGTGACGCCGGCGCCCACGACCGCGACACGGGTCGGCGCGTCAGCCATCGCGCTCGGATCGCGCGTGCACGAGGTCGACCAACCGCTGGAGGTTCTCGACCGGCGTGTCCGGCAGCACGCCGTGTCCGAGGTTGAACACGTGACCCGCCCGACCGCCCGCGCGATCGAGGACGTCGAGCGCCTCGCGCTCCACGACCTCCCACGGCGCCAGCAGCACCGCGGGGTCGAGGTTGCCCTGGATCGCGGTCGCGTGCCCGAGCCGCTCCCATGCCCGGTCGAGCGGGGTCCGGTGATCGATCCCGATCGCGGCACCGCCGGCATCCCGCATCAGCTCGAGGAGCTCGGACGTTCCCACGCCGAAATGGATCACCGGAACCGTCAGATCGGCGATCCCCTCGAACAACCGGCGCATGTGCGGCAGGACGTAGGCGCGGTAGTGGGCGGGCGCGAGCGCCCCCACCCACGGATCGAAGACCTGCAGGGCGCTCGCGCCCGCCCCAACCTGCGCCCGGAGATGGGGCACGACCACGTCCACGAGCGCCCCCATCAGCGCTTCCCACGTGAGCGGATCGGCGAACATCAGCGCCTTCGTCCGGGCGTGATCGCGGCTCGGGCCCCCTTCGACCAGATAGCTCGCGAGGGTGAACGGCGCGCCCGCGAAGCCGAGCAGCGGCACGTCGAGCTCATCCGCGAGGGCGCGGACCGCCTCGAGCGTGTACGGCTCGTCGACCTCGGGTTCGAGCGGACGGAGACGGGCGACGTGGCGGCGGGATCGGAACGGCTCGTCCAACACCGGTCCGCGACCGGCCTCGATCCGGAAGGGGATCCCGATGGCGACGAGCGGCACCACGATGTCGCTGAACAGGATCGCCGCGTCGAGCGGCATCCGCCGGAGGGGCTGCAGCGTGATCTCGACCGCCTCGTCGGGGATCCGGATCGTCTCGAGGATGTCGCGGTCGCCTCGGATATCGCGATACTCGGGGAGGTAGCGGCCCGCCTGGCGCATGAACCAGATCGGCGTGCGGTCGACGGGTTCTCGACGCAGCGCGCGGAGCGTTCGATCGGCGGAAGGGGCCACGGGTTCCCCAGGATACGGGGGAGCCGCGGCAAGCCCGTCAGGCGAGCTCGGGCCGTTCCATGCCGAGCTCGGTCGCGCGTCCGGGTTCCATCTTCCGGCTCCGACCGGTCGCCTCCAGCACCGCGTCGATCAACCGGTCGATGTCGAAGGGCTTCACGATGTAGCCCGACGCGCCCAGCTGCCGCGCGCGCTCCATGTCCTCGGGGTCCTTCTTCGCCGAGCACACCACGATCGGCACCGGGTCTCCCATGGCGTGGAGGTCCTCCAACACCGACCAGCCGTCGATCCCCGGGAGCATCACGTCCAGGATCACGGCGTCGGGGCGCTCGGCCTGGATCCGCGAGATCGCGGTTCGCCCGTCGCCCGCCAGGATCGGCTCGACGCCCATCGCCGTCAGGTTCACGCGCAGCACGACCAGGAGATCCGGATCGTCCTCCACGATCAGCACGCGCGGCTTCAGCGTCGGCGCCATCATCCGGCCTCTCCCAGTTGCCGGTGGCGCAGCTCGATCAGCTCTGCGACGTGGGCACGCTCGGCTTCGTAGAGGCGGGCGTTGGCGATCGCGGCAGCGGCCTGTTCGGCGAAGACGGCGACGGCGCGCAGGTCGTATTCGGTGAAGGCGTAGTCCGCAGCCGCGTTGACGTTGAGCACCCCGACCACCTCGTCTCGGTGCACGAGCGGCAGCGACATCGCGCTCTCGACGTACGGCTCCCGGTCGGCGAGCCCCGGGAACTCCTTCGGATCGACGTGCCCTTCGATCAGCACCGGTTCACGACGGAGCGCCACGTGACCGGCGACGCCTTCGCCCAGCCGGAGACGAGCGCCGACGGCCTCCTCCCGGCCCCGCACGCAGAGCGTCACGAGCTCGTCGCCCTCAACCAACATCATCGACCCGCCGTTCGCATCGAGCAGCTCGCACGCACTGCGAAGAACGGTCTCCAAGAGCTCGGGCAGCTCGAGCAACTGGTTCATCGCGCGCCCCGCATCCAGCAAGAGGGAGACCTCGTGCAGCCGGTTCGTGAGCGCCGCCGTCAGGACACGCTCATCGGTCAGCATCCGCGTGGCACGCCCCAGGT
>VAYF01000124.1 GCA_005883885.1 Actinomycetota bacterium
CCCAGATCGGAGAGCAGGTCGCCGACCTCGCTCTCGCCGAGCGCGTCGACCGGCTCCGTCGCGTACGAGCTGTCGCCGGCGAGCGAACCCGAGAAGTGCGCCGCTGCGGCCTCCAGATCCTCCTCGGAGGGCTCGCCCTCGAGGGATGACGTTTCGTCGGGCTCGAACACGTCGCGTTCCGACCCGCCGGCGTCGGCGAACTCGCCCCCGTCGATCACGACGACGTCGTCCCCGCCGGCCTCATCCGGGACCGGCTCACCCAGGGTGTCGTCGATCGGCTCGAGCGCCGCCGAGTCGTCCCACGTGTCGTCAGACCCGCCGTCCGCGGTCCCTTCCTCGGCCACATCCCTCGCGGGCAGTTCCTGCGTCCCCTCGGGCGGCTCCTCCGAACGCACCTCCACGTGGGACTCGTGCGGGGTGCGTTCCGTGGCCTCCTCGGGTTCGTCCCAATCGACGTCGCGGATCGGTGCGAAGAATTTGTCCAGGTCTTCGAAGAGATCCTCGCCGTCGCCCTTGTCGTTGGCCACCTAGACCTCCATCAGCTCCTGCTCCTTATGACCTTGGATCTCGTCGACCTCGGTCACGAAGCGGTCGGTGAGCTTCTGCAGCTCCTTCTCGGCCCTGATCAGGTCATCTTGGGAGATGGCGGCGTCACGCTCAAGCTTCTCCATCTCTTCCTTGGCGTGTCGCCGGACGTTGCGGACGGCAACCCTGGACTCCTCGGCCCGATGGTGGACCTGTTTGACGAGCTCCTTCCTCCGTTCCTCGGTGAGCGGCGGGAAGGCGAGGCGGATCACGTTGCCGTCGTTGCTGGGCGTGATGCCGAGATCGCTCTGCATGATCGCGCGTTCGATCGAGGAGATCGCGCTCTTGTCGAACGGCTGGATCAGCAGGAGACGCGGCTCGGGGACGGATACGCCTGCCAGCTGATTCAGCGGGACCGGCGTTCCGTAGTACTCGACCGTTACCCGGTTGATGACGGCCGGAGCTGCTCGTCCCGTCCGGATCCCGGCGAGGTCGTCCTTGAGATGAGCGACCGCTTGTTCCATCTTGTGCGTGGCGTCCTTGGATGCGGTTTCGATCGTCATGGGTCCTCAGTGCACGAGGGTGCCGATCGGTTCGCCCGTCACGACCCGCCGGATGTTCCCCTCCTCGCGGAGATCGAACACGATGATCGGGAGCTTGTTCTCCATGGAGAGTGACACCGCGGTCGCGTCCATCACCCCGTAGCCCTCGCGGAGGAAATCTCCGTACGCGAGCAGGTCGAGCCGCTCGGCCGACGGATCGAGCTGCGGGTCGGCCGTGTAGACACCGTCGACCTTCGTCCCCTTGAGCAGCGCCTCAGCATGGATCTCGAGCGCGCGTTGCGCGGCGCACGTGTCGGTGGAGAAGTACGGGACGCCGAGGCCGGCCGCGAAGATCACGACGCGGCCCTTCTCCAGATGGCGGATCGCGCGGAGCGGAACGAAGGGCTCGGCGACCTGGCTCATGGTGATCGCCGTCTGCACCCGCGTGGCCACGTGGATCTTCTCCAACGCGTCCTGGAGCGCCAGCGCGTTCATCACGGTCGCCAACATCCCCATATAGTCCGCACGGTTGCGGTCGATCCCCGGTGCCTGACGGCCACGCCAGATGTTGCCACCGCCGACGACCACCGCCGGCTGGATACCGAGATCCACGACCTCGGCGAGCTGCCGAGCGACGAGCGCGGTCGCGCCGTCGGAGATCCCGGACCCCGAATCGTGCGCGAACGCCTCGCCGGAGAGCTTCAGCAAGACCCGATGGTACGTGGGTCGTGCGTCTCCGCCGTCGCTCATGCGCCTGGTCGTCTCCTCCACTGCTCCACTGGTCGGCGGCACCCGGTCGGCGGCCAGCTTACCCGCCTACTCCAGGTCCTCGCCCAGCCGGTAGCGGGTGAACCGCCTCACCGCCACCTTCTCGCCGGTCTTGGCGCCGACCTCGTCCAGCAGGCTCTGGATCGTCTTCGTGTCGTCCTTGACGAACGGCTGGTCCAGCAAGACGTTGTCCTTGAAGAACGCCTCGAGTTTCCCTTCGACGATCCGGGGTATCACGTTCTCGGCCTTCCCGGCGTCGATCGCTTGCTTCTCGAAGATCTTCCGTTCGTGCTCGAGGGTCGCAGCCGGGACGTCGTCACGGCTCAGCCAGCGTGGCGCCGAGGGACTGGCGATATGGAGCGCCAGGTCTTTCACGAGCGCACGGAACTCATCCGTGTTCGCCACGAAGTCCGTCTCGCAGTTCACCTCGATCAGCACCCCGACCGTGTTGTTGAAATGGATGTAGGCGTCGATCAGGCCCTGGTTGGCACTGCGGCCGGCGCGCCTGGCCTGGCTGGCGAGGCCCTTCTCGCGGAGGATCTGCGTGGCGCGCTCGGCATCGCCGTCGGCCTCGATCAGGGCGCGCTTGCAATCCATCATGCCCGCGCCGGTCGCTTCACGAAGCGCCTTCACCATGGCAGCCGTGATGTCCGGCATCTCAGCCTTCCTCCGCGGCGCCGCCCACCGGCGCCGGCGCGCCGTCGTCGCTCGTCGTCTCCCGCTCCTCGGTGGGCTCGGCCACGATCTCGGGCTCGGGCACGTCGGGCTCGAAGACGGTCGTCGCCGCGATCTCGGCGGCTTCCTCTGCCGAGGGCGTCTCATCCACCGCGGCCGGCGCGGCTTGGGGGCGGGGACCGGATGGGACGGGTGGGGGCTGGGTGGTGGATCGCTCGATCAAGTCATCCTTCGCCATGCCGTACCCCTCTGCCAGAGCATCCGCCAGCACACGGGTCACCAAGTTCACGGCGCGGATCGCGTCGTCGTTGCCGGGGATCACGTAGTCGACCTCGTCGGGGTCGCAGTTCGTGTCCACGATGGCGATCACGGGGATGTTGAGCTTCCGAGCCTCGGTGACCGCGATGTGCTCCTTCTTCGTGTCGATCACGAAGATGGCGTCGGGCAACCGCTCGAGGTTCTGGATGCCGCCGAGGTTCCGCTCGAGCTTCTCCCGCTCGTGGCGCAGGCGGATCGCCTCCTTCTTGGGGAGACGTTCCATGGCCTCGGTCTCCTCCATCTCCGCGAGCTCGCGCAGACGCAGCAACCGGCCGCGGATCGTGCTGAAGTTGGTGAGCATGCCGCCCAGCCATCGGTTGTTCACGAACGGCATGTTGATCCGGGTGGCGTGGTCCGAGACGACTTCCTGGGCCTGCTTCTTCGTCCCGATGAACAGGACGATGCCGCGGCGACGGCCGAGCCCCTGGACGAAGGCGTGGGCTTCCTCGAGCCCGGACAGCGATCGCTCGAGGTCGATGATGTAGATCCCGGAACGCTCCCCGAAGAGGTACCGCTGCATCTTCGGGTTCCACCGTCGCGTCTGGTGGCCGAAGTGCACGCCCGCCTCGAGGAGCTCCCGCCGGGTGACGACCGGCATGCGTGCTCCCTTCGGTTGTGTCCTCCGCTCGGTTCGCCCCGATGACGGCCCGTCGTGCTTGCGGGACCCCGGCATGCGGTCCCCGAGCGTGTGTGCTCGGCGCGAGGATGCGCCGGCGACGGTGAGTCTACCAGCGGCGATGCGATGCTCAGCCGCGACGGCCGGCGCGCGACGGGGCCGCATCGGCCACGCTCGCGCCGATCGCGAGGTACCGGAACGCGAACATCGCGGTGGCCGCCATCTGCAGCACGTTGATCAGGATCGAGGCAGCCCACGCGCCAGCTGACGGGTTGACCCCGATCAGGCTGCCGGGCAGCGGCGCCAGCAAGAGGGCGAACGACGGGACCGCGTAGAGCACGGCGAGCGTGAGGTTGTTCGACCCGGGCAGCCGCGCGGCGCGGACCGCTTTGGAGAGATCCCCCCGCCGAGGATCTGGACGAAGAATGCGGCGATCAGCACTCCGAGGTTGACCACCGCGATCGCGAGCGTCACCGGCCAGACGTGGATCCCTCGGCGGATGCTCCAGATGGAGACCGATCCCGTCCGCATCCGCTCCACGGCGAGGGTGGTCACGATCGCTTGCAGCGCCGCGTGGACCACCAGGAACGCGGTGATGCCGGTGATGGGTGCGAGCGCCGCTCCCGGGCCTTTGGCGCCGACCGATGAGAAGAGGTTCGAGGCGAGCCACCAATCAGCGAAGGTCGAGATCGGAGGGATCGCGAACGTCGCTCCCAGGATCGTGAACTGCCCTTGGAAGCCGAAGGCGAGAAGGACGAGCCATTCGATCATGATCACGACGGGCACGGCTGCGACGAGCGCCGGCGTCGCGAGGATCGTCGCGAGCCCCCGCGTGATCGAGGTCGCGATCTTGGGCATGGGCACCGCGCTCGGCCCACGTGGGGCGAAGATGGAGTCGAGGAAGCCTTTCCGCGGAGCGGGCGCAGGTGTCGCCGGCGCACGGTACGAGGGCGACGGTCGACGCTGCTGTTTCTTGCGACGGTTGCTCACGGCGCGTGTCCCATCAGCTCGAGCCCTCGCCGTCGCCCCAGCCCTCGTCGCCGGTGCCGTCCAGGGGATCCTCCTCCTGCTCGAAGTCCGGCGGCCCGAGCCGAACGATGAGGAACCGGCCGGCGAGGATGAGGAGCACGACGAGGGGGATCGCGGCGGCGGCCCAATCGAGCGCCAGGGACCGGGGCATCACGATGGTCGGACTCCGCTCGTCGATCAGCGCCCCGGTCGGGTCCGCGGCGAAACCGACCAATCCCGCGGCCGCTCCCGTCCTGGCGACCACCACGGCACCGGGCGCGACGGCGATCGTGAGGAGCGGTCCCACGCCCACGCTCTGGCGCCAGATCCGGTCGCCGGTCGCGGGGTCGAGCGCGCTCAGCTCGCCCGACCCCTCGGCGATCAAGACCGCCGAGCCGGTGAGGACGGCAGGACCGTACACCGGGATGTTCAGCGCGAAGTCCCACCGCCGTGTGCCGGTCGCCTCACCGAGTCGATAGACCTCTCCTCGCGTGTCCACCACCACGACGGCATCACCCGACACCGCGGGTGCTCCGCCCACGGCGACCGCGTTGAGCTTCGAGATCCACCGTTCGAGGCCCGTGTCCGCCGAGACGGCGCGAACCGTCCCATCGGAGAGTGTCACGTACACCGTTCCGCCCACCACGGACGGAGCGCCGGCGACGAGGCCCGACGTGTTCGGCGTGTAGCGCCAGACCTCCACACCTGCGGCCTCTCGGAGGGCGACGACCGATGGACGCTGTCTGCTGTTCGAATGCACGGACGCGTAGACGACGGTGCCGTCGGCAGCGATCGGCGTGTCAACGACATCGCCCAGATCCTGGTGCCACCTCACCTTCCCGGACGCCAGATCGAACGCCGTGACCGTGCCGTCATCGGCGCCGACAACCACGAGACCCCCGTCGACGGTGGGTCCGGTCGTACTCACGTCGGTGAGTTGGCGGCGCCAGAGCTCCTGACGAGACGCCGCGTCGATGGCGACGAGGGTCGAGCGCGCGACGGCGGTCCCGGGCGCGCCGCTCCCCGAGGGCGTTGGAGCCGGCGTCGGCGTGGCGCTCGCCGATGAGGAACGGTCCCCTCCGCCTTCGGTGTAGAGCACCATCGTGCGGCCGCCGTCGCCGGCGGCGACGGCGGCCGGAGCGCTCGGCCCGAGCTCGCGCCGAACGGTCCACGACGTCGTCCCGGTGGCGACGTCGATCGCGGTCACATCCTCGCGATCGACGATGATCGCGTCGCCGCCCGCGATCACGGGGGCCGGAAGACCGGCGATGTGGGTCTCATCGCCGATCCCGGTCGCGGTCTGCCACCGCGATCGCAGCGGGGGCGCCGGCGAGACCGATACGACTCCGGCATGCTGGGGGCCGCCCTGGTACTGGGTCCACGCGTCCGCTGGTTGTGCGGAGGCCGCTGCAGCGGAAGCGATCCCAGCCATCATGATGGCGGCTGGGATCGACCGGATGATCGGGCGAGAGCGCAAGGTCCGTCATCCTACCGGGGCCACCCTCTGCGCCGGTCTTCCTGCGAGCTGTGAGCTCAGCCGAAGGGGGCGAGTCGGACGAACGTGGCCAGCGAGATGGGGCCGAGGTAGGAGAGCGGATCGACGTACGCGCCGTCGAGCTTCACGCCGAGATGCAGATGCGGGATGGGCGCACCGGGATGACCCCATCCGGTCGACGCGACCGGCTGGCCTTGCAGGACACGATCACCCTTCCTGACCAGCTTCTCGGACAGCCACGAGTACGTGGAGGAGAGACCTCCGCCGTGGTCGATCGTGAGGAAGAGGTACCCACCGACGGGACCCGCGAACGTGACCGTTCCGCCGGCGGGCGCCACGACCGTGGTCCCGACCGCGGCCGCGATATCGACCCCTCGGTGCCCGCTCCCGTATGGGGTGTCGGGCGGATCGAACGTCTGGATGATCGGGCCGACCACCGGCCATGTCCAGCCTCCGGCCGATGCGGCCGATGCCGCCGGAACGCTCCCGGCCGCGATGGCCGGCGTCAGGATGGCCAGGGCCACGATGATCCACGGACCGCGTCGCATCGAGGTAGAACGCTAAGCGCCGTCGATGGGCCAAGCCGTGACCGGCGTCACAGCTCGGACCGGGTCAATCGACCTCGGAAAGCTGACCGCGAAGAACGCCCACGGCCTTCGTGTGGATCTGACACACCCGTGACTCCGTGACGCCGAGGATCTCGCCGATCTCGGCAAGGGTGAGCCCCTCGAAGTAGTACAGCGTCACGACGATCTTCTCGCGTTCGGACAGCGAGTTGATCGCCGCGGCGAGGAGGCCCCGGGTCTCCTGTGATTCCACTCCGGTGCTGGGATCGAACGCTTTGTCCGCGAGCGTGTCGATCAACGATACGGTCTCCCCCCGGTCCTGACCGACGTTGACCGTTTCGTCGAGCGCGAGCACGGAGACGAACGAGATCTGGGTGACGACCTGGTGGAGCTCGGTGCGCGAGATCCCCAAACGACCGGCGAGCTCGCTTTCGGTGGGTTGCCGCTTGAGCATCGACTCGAGGTCCGCGAGCGCCTTCTCGATCTCGCGCTGCTTGAAGCGGACCGAGCGCGGCACCCAATCCATCGCCCGCAGTTCGTCGATGATGGCGCCCTTGATCCGCGGGATCGCGTACGTCTCGAACTTGTTCCCGCGCCCCGGTTCGAACTTCTCCAGCGCGTCGATCAAACCGAACATCCCGTAGGACACCAGGTCGGCCTGCTCGACGCTGGCGGGAAGACCCGTCGCGACGCGGCTTGCCACGTACTTCACGAGTGGGGCGTAATGGAGGATCAGCTTCTCGCGGGCCGAGATCGCTGCGCTTCCCTTGAAGGCGTGCCATACCTCCCCAAGCTCGTCGTCCACATGGGGAGGGATCGTGATCGGCGCCGGTCCGGCCTTCGCCTGGACCTTCGTCTTGGTCGCGGTCTTCGTCGCGACCTTGGTCGCGACCTTCGCCGGCGCCTTCTTCGTCGTCGCCACGATCAAGCCCTCGGATGGGACCGCTCGTAGACCTCGAAGAGCCGTGTCCGGGAGACGTGCGTGTAGCGCTGGGTGGTCGCAACGGTGGCGTGCCCCAGCAGCTCTTGCACAGCGCGGATGTCGGCTCCTCCTTCCAGCAGGTGCGTCGCGTACGAATGCCGCAAGGTATGCGGCGTGACTCGACGCCCCGGCAACAGACGTCCGGAATATCCTTCCACAAGCGCTCGGATATCGCGGGGTCCGATCGGCCGGCCTTTCCGGTTGAAGAAGAGCGACGGCGAGCCCGTGGCCACGAGGGTCCTGCCCTCCGACAGCCACTGCCGAACGGCCTCGACCGCCGGGTCGGACATCGGAACCTCGCGTTCCTTCGAACCCTTGCCCATCACGTGGACCCGTCCTCGCGCCAGGTCCACGCTGTCGACGGTGAGACCCGCGACCTCGCTCACGCGCAGACCCGAGCCATACAAGAGCTCGAGCACCGCGCGGTCGCGCAAAGCGATCGCGCGGCCCGCCGCCTGCTGGCCCGATCCTCCGTCGGTTCCGTCGATCGGGGGGGCTTCGACCAGGGCCTCCGCTTCGCTCGGCCGCAAGACCGTCGGAAGCCGGTTCACGACCTTCGGCCGCCCCAACGAGGACGACGGGTCGCGCGGCATCCGGCCGTCGGCCAGGGCCCACCGATAGAAGGTGTGGATGGCCCCAACCCGGCGCGCGATCGATGCTCGCGCGTAGCCAAGCGTGTGTTGCTGGGCGAGGAACCGGCGAAGCGTGGTTCGGTCGGCATCCTCGAGGGAGGACCCGCTCCGGTGGAGGAAGTTCGCGAGCTGGACCAGATCGCGCTCGTAAGCCACGACGGTGTTCATCGAGAGGTGGCGTTCCAGCCGGAGATGATCGGCGAACGCGCGCACGAGGTGGAGCTGTGACGGGGGAAGGGCGTCTTGTTCCACGAGGTCTCTCTCCGGGCCCGCCGGGGGATAGCCGGCGCAGGTAGCTCATATCGTCCCAGCGGGTCGTACCACGCGCAATCACCCAGACGGGTGTCCGCCGTCGTTCGGCTCCGCAGGTCGTTTCAGGCCCCCGGCTGGGTAGCGGCTGCCTTGAAGGTGCGTTCGAATCGACCGCCGACGCCGCGAACGAGCCCCCGGATCTCGACCTTGTCTTCTTCGGCCGAGAGCCCCCTCGGCAAGCCCCGCACCCCCGAGGCGGCTCCGTCGAGTCCGAGATCCTCCAGGAGGTCGGCCGTCCCCCGGATCATGGTGGCACCGTCGCGGATCAGCCCGAGCGGCGTCTCGGCCAGCGGGCTCGTCACCGGCCCCGGCACGGCGAAGACATCGAGGCCCAGGTCGACGGCATGTTCGGCCGTGATCCGCGTCCCGCTCTTCTCTGCCCCCTCGACCACGACGACTCCCCTACTCAGGGCAGCGATCAGACGGTTCCGCGCCGGGAAGCGGAACGGCTCGGCCGGGGTCCCGGGTGGGTACTCGCTCAGGAGCGTTCCCGACGCCTCGATCCGTTGGAACAGGTCCCGGTTGCGCGCAGGGTGTGCGACGTCGATCCCGGATCCCAGTACGGCGACCGTGACGCCGCCGGCGTCGAGCGCGCCTCGGTGCGCGGCGGCATCGATCCCGACCGCGCCGCCGCTCACGGTGACGACACCGGCAAGGGCGAGGCCTCTGCAGAGGTCCGCGGCGACCTCCACCCCCGTGCTCGTCGGGCGTCGGGAACCCACGACGGCGACACGGTCATCACCGTGGTCGAGGACACGACCGCGCACGAACACCGCGATCGGGGGATCCGCGAGGCGCAGGAACGCCGGGCAATAATCGGGATCGCCAGGGGCCGCCAACCGGGCGCCCGCACGATCGAGACCACTGCGGATCGCGCCGACATCCGCGTTCGCCAAGAACGCTCGGTCGTTGTCCGACCCTGCGCCACCGGTCCGGATGCGGGCGAGGGCACGCGAGGCGCTTCCCGTGCTCCAGATGAGCGCGTGCAGCGAACGCGGCGTCGGCCCGAGCAAGCAACGGAGGAGGAGCAGCGCATCGGTCTCTCCCGGGCCTCGGCCTAATCCGTCGGGGAGGCCCGCGGGCACCGGAGCGTCAGCCGGCACGCGCCAGACCTTGGTCCTGCTCGAAGGCGGTCCGGTAGGACAGAGCTTCCGCGACGTGGTGTTCAGAGACCCGGTCGGCTCCGGCCAGGTCGGCGACCGTTCGCGCGACCTTGATCACCCGATCGAACCCTCGTCCGGTGAGCGCCATGTGGTCGACGGCTCTACCCAGCAATCGTTCGGCGTCCGGGCACAGCTTGGCTTCGCGGCGCGCGATCGGCCCCGGCAGGTGAGCGTTGCAGGTGATCCCCAGCGCCGAGTAGCGTCGCCGCTGCCGATCTCGCGCCGCGATCACCCGGTCGCGGATGAGCACCGACGACTCGCCCGCGGATGCGCCGAGGAGCTCGTCCTTGGTCAGACGCGGGATGGTGAGCCGAAGGTCGATCCGGTCGAGCAAGGGCCCTGAGAGCTTCTGCCGATACCGATCCACTTGATCGGGGCGACAGCGACACGACCTCTGCGGATCACCCGAGAACCCGCACGGACAGGGGTTCGCCGCCGCCACGAGGGTGAACCGAGCCGGGAACGACACCGAGCCGCCGGCGCGCGTCACGACGATCCGACCATCTTCGAGCGGTTGGCGAAGCGCCTCGATGGCGTCGCGTCGGAACTCGGTCAGCTCGTCGAGGAACAGGACGCCCCGATGGGCCAAGCTGGCCTCGCCCGGCCGGAGCACCATCGAACCGCCGCCGAGCAGACCCGCGGTGGACACCGAGTGGTGCGGAGCGCGGAAGGGACGTTCGCGGAGGAGGCCGCGACCGGCGAGCAGCCCCGCTACCGAATGCAGCTGCGTGGCTTCGAGCGCCTCCTCTCGGGTGAGGTCCGGCAGGATGGTGGGGAGGCGCCGAGCGAGCATCGTCTTGCCGGCTCCGGGCGAACCGACCATCAGGAGGTTGTGGCCGCCGGCAGCGGCGACCTCCAGTGCGCGCCGCGCCTCATCCTGACCGCGGACCTCCGACAGGTCTGCGGAGCCGGCCGTGACCCGCTCGCCGACCAGCGTTCCGATCTCCGGTGGACGCCAGGTCCCCCGGAGGAACCCAACGACCTCCTGGATGGTTGCCACGCCCGTCACCGCGAGACCGTCCACCTGCGCGGCCTCCACGGCGTTGGCCACCGGCACGACGACACCGCGGAGCCCGCGTCGCGCTGCCGCGATCGCGACCGAGATCACGCCGGGCGTCGGAAGCACCTCCCCCTTGAGCGACACCTCACCGTAGAAGACGTGCCCAGCGGCGACCTTCGCCGGTACCTGCCGTGTCGCCACCAGGACGCTCATGGCGATCGGCAGGTCGAGCCCGGCGCCCTCCTTCCGGAGGTTGCCGGGCGCGAGGTTGATGACCACGCGGCGGAGCGGCCACTCGAGCTCCGCGTGTTCGACCGCCGGCCTGATCCGGTCCCGCGCATCCTGGACCGCGGCGCCGGGGAGGCCGGTCACCGTCAACGACGGGAGCCCTCGTCCGACGAACGCCTCGACCGTGACCGGATGGCCGCCAACGCCGAGCACCGTCACCCCGATGACCCGTCCGTACATGCGGCGACGCTACGGCCGGTCGCGGACGCGAACCGTGACGACGGTCACACACCGGTAGCATCGCCGCCACGATGCCCGACGGCTTCCCGGTCCCCGACCCCGAGCTCCTGGAGATCGCCGATGCCGGCCGCTCTCGGTCGAGCCTCGAGCGGCTCGGAGCGGCGATCTGGACCGAAGCACTCGACTGGGTCTACGGCGAGGCGATGGTTCGCCCGATCCAGCGAGACAGCTATCCGGATTCCCGACGCCGGTTCTTCGGTCCCTCGAACGAACCTGCCCCCGCCCCGGAGGTCGGGAGCCCGTCGGACGAGGTCCTGGCGGAGTTCCGCGACCGTGTCGCGCCGATGACGTTCAATGCGCAGTTCCCAGGAGCGTTCAGCTACTTCACGCCGCCCCCGCTCGCGATGTCGATCGGCGGCGAAGTGCTCGCACAGTGGCTCCATCAAGGGGTCGACGTGTGGCACGCGGGCCCCATCGGCGCGTTCGTCGAGGAGGAAGTGGTCGGGTGGCTCCGCGACGTCGTGGGATCCGGCGCCGGCTCATGGGGTGTCCTCACGTCGGGCGGCACGATGGCGAACCTGATGGCGCTCGCGATCGCCCGCGATATCCACCTCGCCAGGATCCTCGGGAGCGACGGTCCACCCCGAGGAGCAGCGCTCGAGGGAGTGCGCGTTTACGCGAGTGACCAAACGCATTTCTCGGTCGAGCGCGGCCTCGACATCCTCGGCTTCCCCGGCGGCACGCTCCAGGTGATCGCGTCCGACGACCGGTTCCGGTTGCGAGCCGCGCCGGTCGCGGACGCGATCGCAGCGGACCGAGCCGCCGGGCTGACACCGCTCGCGATCAGCGCGGTCGCCGGATCCACGAACACGGGCTCGGTCGATCAGGTGGTCGACCTGGCATCACTCGCGCGTAGCGAGAGCCTCTGGCTGCACGTCGACGCGGCCTACGGCGGCGCCGCGCGGCTCTCGCCGCGCGACGCCGCCCGCGTGCCCGGGCTGGAGCTCGCGGACTCGGTGACGGTCGATCCGCACAAGTGGTTCTTCCAGGCCTACGACATCGGAGCGCTGGTGGTGCAACGGCGCGACGACCTCCGGGAGACCTTCCACCGGTCCCCGGAGTACTACGCGTCGAGCCGCCCGGAGGACCAACCACTGAACTGGTACGAATATTCGATCGAGGGCACGCGCCGGTTCCGCGCGTTGAAGCTCTGGATGAGCTGGAAGCATCTGGGAACGAGTGGGTTGGCCGCGCTCGTCGAGTACAACGACGACCTGGCCGCGTACCTGGCCGCCCGGTTGAGGGACGCTCCCGACTTCGAGCTCGCGGTCGAGCCCGAGCTCTCCGTGGTGTGCTTCCGCCACCTGCCCGAGGGATGGGATCGCTGGCCGGCCGGTCGCCTCGACGCGTACCAGAACCATCTGCAACGCGCGTTGGAACTGGACGGCGCCGCCTGGGTGAGCGTGACCACGTTGCGGGGCCGCACCTGCCTGCGCGCCGGCGTCGTCAACTACCTGTCGAGCACCGCCGAGATCGACGGGTTGATCGACGCGCTCCGCCGCCTGTCAGAAGGCGTCCTCGAAGATCTCGACCGCCGCTGATCCGTCGATACGTAGGCGCACGCTCGCGACGTCGAACCGCATCGCCAACGGGCGGACCCGCGTCTGTTGCAAGAAAGCCTCGCCCACGGTGCGGAGCTTGCGACGCTTCCGCGCATCGACGGCTTCGAACCCTGCTCCGAACCGAGCTCCGCGCCGGGTCTTCACCTCGCAGATCACGAGCAAGCCGTCACGCTGCAGGACGAGATCCAGCTCTCCCATCCGGCAACGCCAGTTGCGAGCGATGACCCGGAACCCCCGCCGGACGTAGAACGTTTCCGTCGCGGCTTCACCGGAGCGTCCCGTTCCCGGCCGTGCGTCCACGCGCGGACGATAGCGACGAGCACCGACACCGGATCCGGGTCGTCAGTCCTCCGGCCCGTCGAGGATGCTTGTGGCCTCCTCGCGCCGCAACTCTTCGACGTTGACGTCGCGTCGCGTCATCACGCGGACGGTGGAGACGAACCGTGCGGGCCTGAACATGTCCCAGACCCACGCATCCGTGAGCTCGACCGCGACCCATCCGCCTTCGAGCCGCTCGAGACCCACCTTGTTGGCGAGGTAGAAGCGTCGCTCCGTCTCGACCACGTACGCGAACATCGGGAGCACGTCTCGATACTCCCGGTAGAGCTCGAGTTCGCGCTCTTCCTCGAACCGCTCGATGTCATCTTCCATCTGCGATCCATGCTCTCACGCTCGCTCGGGGTTCGCTCAGCCGAAACCCGGGAGCGCGGGCTGGCCCACGCCGGCGAAGCTGAGGCGATGGATCGCGGTGGGACCCAACCGCTGCAATGCATCCCGGTGCGCCGGGGTGCCGTAGCCTTTGTTGTGCGCCAGGTCGAACTCCGGGTAGTGGCGATGAAGACGCCGCATGATCCGGTCGCGGGTGACCTTCGCGACGATGGACGCCGCCGCGATGCTCGCCGCCACCATGTCCCCCTTCTTCACGCCGAGCGCTGGGCATGGCATCCTGGCCACCGGGAACCCGTCGGTCAGCACGTAGTCGGGAACGGGTTCGAGGGCGCGGACGCATCTCCTCAGCAGCGCGAGGTTGCTTCGATGGAGCCCGCGCGCGTCGATCACGTTGGGCTCGATCTTGCGGATCGCGTACAGGCACGCCGACATGATCCGTTCGCATTGCACCTCACGTTGCTTCGCGGTGAGGAGCTTCGAGTCGCGGATCCCCGTCCGGTCGAAGTCGTGGGGTAGCACCACGGCGGCGGCGACGAGTGGGCCGGCGAGTGCTCCCCGCCCGACCTCGTCGACGCCGGCGATCCGAACGAACCCCTGCGCACGCAGGGTCGATTCGTACCGGTCGAGGTCCTCGGTTACAGCCATCCCCATCTGCCCGGCGGCCATACCTTGACGAACGCCTTTCCGATCACCTTGTCGATCGGCACCAACCCGACACCCTCCGGTGGCTCGAAGCGGGAATCACCCGAGTGCGCCCTGTTGTCGCCCAGCACGTAGAGCATCCCAGCTGGGATGGTTCGTTTCGGGAACGAACGGGTGTCCCGTTCCGGATCCAGATATGGCTCGTGGAGCTGGTTCCCGTTGACATAGACGACGCCCGCGTTGATCTCCACGGTGTCGCCGGGGAGTGCGATCACCCTCTTGATGAAGTCCGGGTTCTCCGGCTGGGCGACACCGATCCCCTCCGCCAGCCAGTGGAGGAAGCCGCCGACCGCCCCTCGGCCATGATCAGGCCCCGGGTGCGGATCGGAGAAGACGATGACGTCCCCTCGATGGATGGCCGAGAAGTGGGTGCAGATCCGGCATACGAGCACCCGATCGCCCTGCTGCAATGTCGGCTCCATCGATTCCGAAGGGATGTAGAACGCCTGGACGAGGAACGTCTTGATGAGGATCGCAACGACGAGTGCGACGAGGACGAGCACGGGAAGCTCCCGCCAGAAGCCGGAGTCCTCGGTGCGGTCCTTGCGATCCGGCTCCCGAGCCGGTGGGTCATCGTCGGCCACGGCGATCGGCGGCGGTTCGGGGTCGTGCGGCCGGTCGGCCACGAGCTAGGCCTCGGCCCGCTCCTCGGCGTCGTGGTCGGGCGTCGCGTCCTGGTCGACGTCCTCCGCGTCCGCCCGCACGTCGTCCGCCTCGTCCGATCCATCATCGACGTCGGAGCCGTCCACCGCTTCGGCGTCGATCGTGCCACCTGTCTCGCCGTCGATGTCCTCGACGTCGACGGGCTCGGCTTCCGCGACCTCGAGGGCCGCCTGCGCGGCTGCTTCCATGGCGGCGAGCTTCGCATCCTCGATCCGGCGCTCCTTGATACGCGCTTTCTTCCCGCGGAGGTCTCGGAGGTAGTAGAGCTTGGCGCGACGTACCCGGCCGCGCTGCAGCAGCTCCAAACGGGCGATCGTGGGCGAGTGCAACGGGAAGGTCCGCTCGACACCAACCCCGAAGGAGATCTTCCGAACCGTGAACGTCTCGCGGATCCCACCCCCGGAACGACGGATGACGACCCCCTGGAAGACCTGAACGCGCTCACGATTGCCCTCGACCACACGGACATGGACCTTGACCGAGTCGCCCGGGCGGAAATCAGGGATATCGTTGCGCAGGAAGGGCTGCTCGATCAGATCGGTCTTGTTCATGGGCGGAAATCGAGTGTACCAGCGGCCTTCCTCTCCCCCGTCGCAACATCCCGAGCTCGACGCTCGCTACGCGAACCGCTCGTCGCTGAGATCGGGACGGTTCCGCCGGGTCTTCTCGATCGCCGCGTCGCGTCGCCACCGGTCGATCTCGCCGTGGTTCCCCGAGACCAAGACCTCCGGCACCGGCATCCCGCGGAACTCCTGCGGCCGCGTGTAGTGGGGATGATCGAGGAGGCGACCTGAGCTGAACGAGTCGTGCTGATGCGACGCTTCCTTCCCGATCACGCCGGGGACGAGCCGAGTGACGGCCTCGATCAGAACGAGAGCGGGAAGCTCTCCGCCCGACAGCACGTAATCGCCGATCGAGACCTCTTCCGCCGGCAGGCCGTCGACGACCCGCTCATCGACTCCCTCGTAGCGACCGCACAAGAGCGTGAGGTGACCCTCCGACGACAGTTCGCGCACGAGCGCCTGATCGAGAAGGCGTCCGGCCGGCGACGTGAGGATCACCCGCCCGCGCTCGGGATCGAGCGACTCGACCGCGGCGAAGAACGGTTCCGGCTTCATGACCATTCCGGGCCCGCCTCCGAACGGGGCGTCGTCGACGCTCCGGTGCCGGTCCCGCGTCCACTCGCGGAGGTCATGGACCCGAACGTCCAGCAGACCCGCGCCGATCGCGCGACCGAGGAGGCTCTCGGAAAGCGGCCCCTTAACGACGGCGGGGAAGATCGTGAACACGTCGATCCGCACGTCGCGAGGCTACCCGGAAAGAAGGGCGGGGCGGTCGCTCTCCCGACCGCCCCGCCCCGCAAGACCGGATGCGTGCTCCCTAATGCTTGAACGGCAATGACAACAGTGCCGCTGCCACCCCAACCAGCCGTCGTGTACGCACCCGGCGCTCTGCGGCGCGGCGAGCCCCAACCCCTCGAGCGCTCCGCGCAGATGCGCCTTCGATGATCCGCTCCTCGATCCGGTGCTTCGCCATCTCTCCCGTGAGCATCCTCGCTACCTCCTTCGCTCCAGGTCACGACCGTACGGCCGAGTCACCACGGGGTCGGTGCTATGAGACACCGAACCGACGTGTCATCGGTCGTCGCCGTCGGTGACGTGCGTCACGGGAGGACTGGCGGGAGTTCGTCGAGCGGGGGAGGATACGCTCCCACCGCCGATGAGTCGGTCAAGGAGGGTGTGTGCAGGTCGTCGTATTGATCGTTTCCGTCATCACAGCTCTTGCGGTAGCAGGAGCATGGATCCTGGCATCGCTCAGAGAACAGCGCCGCCGACGGGCGCTGGTCGATCTCGATCGCTTGCTGGTCGAACGGGACGGAGCCGGTGTCGACGTCGTTGCCTCGGTCGCCCGTGCGATCAAGGAAGTTGATCAGGGGGGCCCTCCCCTCGACTCATTGCTCAAGCGAGACACGGACTACTCTTCCTTTCGACCGATCATCGCGCCATGGGTCGAGGTCAAGGTGTTCCACCTCCCGTGGGGGAACGATTACGCCGTCGCGGCCAACCTGCGGGACCTTGTGCACTTCCGGTTCCAAGTTTGGGAGGCGGAGCTCATCGGGAAGATGGACGGCTCCCGAACCGTCGGGGAGCTGGTCGTAGGAGGGATCGGAGACCGCGGCTTCGACCCAGACGGCGTGTCGAGTCTCGTGTCGACGCTGGAGGAGGAGGGCTTCCTCTCCTCAGCGACCCCCAACGCCGAGAAGGCGGTCGCGAATGCCATCGTGCCGTCGTCCGGACCTGGATCGGCCATCGGAGCATTCATCCGCACCCTTCAGGTCTCCTGGGACGGTGCTGAGCGGTTCGTCGAAGCCTGGTACCGGAATGGGATGCGTTTGTTCTTCCGTCCCGGCGGCTTCGTCCCTGCGGCGATCTTCGCTGCGGTCGGGCTCGTGGCATTCATCGATATCGAGCGATCGGGCAGGTTCACGCTCGGGGTCACCACGGCAGCCGCCGAGTCCCTCGTTCTTCTCGCGCTTGCGCTTGGGCTCACGTTCTTTCACGAGCTGGGACACGCGCTCGTCCTGATCCACAACGGGCGCCGGATCAAGCACGCCGGCTTCGCGTTGTACTTCGGGTCTCCAGCCTTCTTCGTCGAGGCGAGCGATGGACTGATGCTGGATCGTTGGCAACGCATAATCGGGTCACTCGCAGGTCCCTTCGCCGAGCTCGTCCTGGCCGGCGTCGCATCGATCATCGTGTGGCGATTTCCCACATGGGCGGGGTCTCAACTGCTTTACAAGTTCGCGGTGCTCAACTACTTCGTGATCTTCCTCAACCTCGTGCCGCTCCTCGAGCTCGACGGTTACTGGATACTGTCGGACCTGATCCAGGTACCAGACCTACGACCCCGCTCGCTCCAGTTCACCCAGCACGACCTGTGGCACAAGGTCCGGCACCGCGAGCGGCTGACGTTGCAAGAGCTCGGTCTTACCGCTTATGGGCTCGCTGGCGCGATCTTCACGGTCTTCGTGCTGATCAGCGCGGCCTATTTCTGGCGCGCCCGCTTCGGGGGCCTCGTCACAAGTTTGTGGAACGGCGGGATCGTGGGCCGGACCCTGCTCGCGTTGTTGATCCTGTTCATCGGTGGTCCCGTGATCCGCGGGGCTATCGCGGGATTGCGAGCACTCGGGCGACGGGTCCTC